>PLHN01000107.1 GCA_003139975.1 Acidobacteriaceae bacterium | reverse complement strand
AAACTGCGGCGCCGGAGGAGCGGCCGCGCGTCGCCAGCGTTTACTACAATCGGCTTAAGGACAAAATGGCGCTCGATGCCGACCCGATCGTGATCTATGCCGAACAGTTGTTGGGCACCTATCAGGGGAGCCTGCATCATGCCGATATGGCGGTGAACTCCCCTTACAATACGTATCGTTTCCCCGGCTTGCCGCTGGGTCCGATCGCGAATCCCGGGCGGAGCGCACTCGAAGCGGCAATGCACCCTGACAGCACGAAGTTCCTTTACTTTGTTAGCGATGGCAATGGTCACCATCGCTTTGCGAGCACTCTCGCGGAACATGACCGCAACGTGGCCGCTTACCGGCGGGCGCTCGCGCTTCATTGACGTCTGCGAGGAAAGCCTTCTTTCGCCGCTTCGCGGCTCTCTCATTCTCCGCTTTTACTCACGGCTTGCCAGGTTGCAGAAGGGATCGGTCAACGCAGGAAAAAGGGAAGGGCACGACCTTGGTCGTGCAGTCGCTGAAAATAGGTTCGCGCTTCAGCGCCCGAGGATGCCTTTAGCGAGCGGAAACACCTTTTCCGCCCTGTTGCGCCGTGGGCTACACTCTTACGCCGCCTTACGGCATGAACAAATATGGTCCGTCTCAAGGTGACACTTGAGCCGGAGCCCACCCACCAAGAGCGCTGAACCCTTCCATGACTTATACTAATCAGATAGTTAAGTGCCAATTCTTCCAGGTATCAGGACAGGAATGCTTCGTCTTCACTTCCGGTGGTTGTTTTCTATTTCTTTGTTAGCCGCCACATTTCCGTTGACCGGCTGTCTTTTCCGAACCCGGCCGATCGAACGCCAACTCTCAAACGCACCCCTTAAGACGGCCACCCAGCAGGACCTGATCGACTACGTTAACACGCAGGCCGAGCGGGTCCAGTCCATGCAGGCGACGGTAGATATCGACGCTTCGGCGGGCGATCCGAAGAACGGGCGCATCACCGATTACAAGGAAATCCGGGGGTACGTGCTGGCCCGCAAGCCCGATGTGCTGCGCATGAAGGGGTTGCTGCCGGTGGTTCGCACTACTGCATTTGACATGGTGAGCGATGGCAAGGAGTTCAAGCTCTGGATTCCTCCCAGGAACAAGTTTGTGATCGGTCCCGATAACGAGACAAGCTACCAGCCCGACAAGCGCATGGAGAACATGCGTCCGCAATACATTTACAACGCGATGCTGCTGCTCGAAATCGCTCCGGATGACATTGCCGTGCTTGAGAACGGATATGAAACGGTGCTGGATTCGAAAAGACATCGCGTCGAACAGCCCAATTATGAAGTAGCGGTCATTCACCAGGGTCCTAAGGGCTGGTACCTTTCGCGGCGCATTGAGTTCAGCCGCACGGACCTGCTACCGCATCGGCAGCGGATTTACGACATGCAGGGCAATGTGGCAACCGATGCGCGCTATCAGGACTACAAGGACTTCAATGGAATCTCATTTCCGACCACCATCGAGATCGAGCGCCCGCGGGAGAATTACGACATCACGTTCCACGTTCTCAAACTGGAATTGAACCTCCCGCTGACGGACGATCAGTTCGCGCTGGAACAACCTCCTGGAGCGGAGATCGTACGGCTGAGTTCGGCCCATCCGGGTGCTTTGGGTACTAACGCCGCAATCGCGGGAAGCGGGGGCAAGTAGTTCCCCGAAAAGACATGATGAATCGGATGATCGTCGGGAACCTGGTGCATCGGCCGATCCGGTCGTTGATCAGCATCGTGGCCGTGGCGTTGGAAGTGACGCTCATCCTGTTGATTGTCGGGCTCTGCCTGGGAATGATGCAGGACTCCCGCACCCGCACTGCGGGCATCGGGGCCGACATCCTGGTGCGGCCTCCCGGCTCTTCCTTCATTGGCGCTTTTAGCGGGGCGCCCATGCCGATCAAGATCGGTACGGTGCTGGCCAAGTTGCCGCATGTCGTGAGCGTCGCGCCCGTCGTCACGCAAGTCGCCAGCAGCGGGGCGTTGGAGATTATCGGCGGCATTGACCTGCCGAGCTACGAAAGCATGTCGTCGGGATTCCACTACCTGAAGGGCGGCCCTTTTGCGGGGCCTTACGACGTTCTGGTAGACGATCTTTTCGCGCAATCCAAGCATGCCAAGGTGGGCGACACAATCGAGATCCTGAATAACAAGTTCCGCATCAGTGGGATTGTGGAGCGCGGCAAGGGAGGTCGTAAGTTTGTTCCTTTGAGTACCTTACAGGATCTGGTTGGCGCCAAGGACAAGGCCACCATCTTCTATCTCAAACTTGATGATCCGGCGAATGTGGATGCGGTTATCGACGAGATCAAGGCTGTTCCCGGCATGGAGCATTATGTCGCCACGTCCATGGCCGCATATCTTGCCATGATGACGACCAGCAATTATCCCGGCCTTTCTACATTTATTGACGTCGTGGTGGGCATTTCTGTGGTCATCGGATTCATCGTGATTTTCCAGGCGATGTACACNNGAAATCGGCATCCTCAAGGCCATGGGCGCCTCGCGGTTCTACATCGTCAATGTGGTGCTAAGGGAGACTCTTCTGCTGGCGCTGGGAGGGATCGTTGTTGGCATGGTGGTCAGCCTGGCGGCGCGGGCTGGGCTGGCGCAGAAGTTTCCGTTGGTGCAGGTAGTTGTGGATCGGGGATGGATTGTACGCGCCTTCTTTATTGCGATAGCCGGGGCCATGGCCGGGGCCCTATATCCGGCGTTCAAAGCGGCCCAGAAGGACCCAATTGACGCGCTCGCCTACGAATGAGGCTCGGATCCCGGCATGTCGTGGTTGAGTTTCGCCATTCTTTCTCTNNGGTGAAACTGCCGTGCTATAATCGCCCGCCGTTAGGAAAAGCAGGGACGTTTCGCAAGCAGTCTTAATTCCCTGGGCCTGAACGCCCACCGGCGCGACTGGCCAACAATACGCAGGAGGAGATATGCGTTTCGATGATCCCACTTTGTACGGTCGTGATGATGAAACCGATGAATATGGTGACGCCAGCGCCTTCGGCGAATCGATAGAAGAAGATTTTGACGAAGAGGAAGAAGAGGAAGANNAAGAAGGCCATGAAGAAACCGGCTCCCAAGAAGGCCATGAAGAAACCGGCACCCAAGAAAGCAGCTAAGAAGAAGGCCGCAAAAAAGAAAGCCGCGAAAAAGCCGGCGAAGAAAGCGAAGAAAAAAGCGGCCAGCAAGAAAAAGAAGAGCCGCCGCTAGAAAGCCCTTCCCCAACATGATGGCGGGACCGCGCGTCGGTTTCCCGCCATTTCTTTGCGAAGCCGCTTTAGGCCAAGTTGCTTGCCCTCAGCGCTGCGCCGCGCCGCCCAAGAGCAACAAACGAGCTTTCCCCCGCCTGTGAAGCCGTACCCTTCCACGAAGCGTTTGTGAGACCAGTTCTAGTCCTCCTTGATCGCTTCCGCCTCGATCTCAACCAGCATTTCGGGCGAAACTAAGGCGCTGATGCCGAGCATGCTCGTCGCCGGCCGAATCTCTCCGAAGAACTCGCCGTGGGCTTTGCCGACCTCTTCCCAGTCGGCGATGTTGGTCACGAACATTCGCGTGCGCACGACGTCTTTGATTGACGCGCCAGCGCGAGTGAGCGCGCTCTCGATATTCTTGAGCGCCTGCACCGCCTGCGCATAGGCATCGCCCGCGATGATTTTGCCGTCGGGACCGGTGGCAGTTGTGCCCGAAACGTAAATATGCGGACCGACCTGTACCACGCGGGAGTAACCGACGACCGGTTCCCACGGTGTCCCGCTTGCAAAATTCCTTCTTCCCACTTGTCTCCACCTCTCTGCAGTGATTGCCACCTATGTTCTACCGGAAATAGATGAAGGAATTGCACATCCCGACTCTTAACCATACAAACCTGCCTGTAAGTTTGGCAGCCAATAGCTTTGACTGCCAGCAAACCACTCGAAACGCCGCGCCCTGCGCGGTGTTCTAAAGAGTGCAGGGGCACGATTGTGCACTTGTTTGAGGTCTGGAAGTACGGTATCTAATCTGACAAAGGGCGTGTTCCGATGAAACAAGAGGACACGTGGAAAAGTGGGGACCGAACATGATTCCGGAAACGCATCCGCTGGAGAAGCTATTTGTTGAACTCGTGGGCCGGCATTACGCGCAGGAGATTGGCATCCGCGATCCGGAGGTCGTGGGATACGTCGCGCACCTGCTGACAGAATTCTGCGACGCGGAGCAGATGATGAAGATCCACAACGCCAACGGCCGTCCGCTGAGTGACGTGGGCGAGATGCTGCTCGAATCTGATCCGATATACGGACCCGCGCCGTCGTTCGACCGCGAACGGCAGGTACGGAAGCACATCGGCGATTACACGTTATTCTTTGCAGGGATGTTCCCGGAAAGCATCAATCATCGCCGGCTGCGCCGTCAGCGGCTTGAGAACGTTGTCGATTGGGTTCAGGCTGGTAAGGAGAGTTACTACATTGTTTCGAAGTTCGAGCATTTCGAGTATGCGAGAGTCGCGCCGCTATTTGCCCAGCTCTCGCAGAAGTTCGAAGATTGCGTTTATGGATTGAACCTGGTGAAGAATGAACTTGAAGTGATGCAGCATCCGATTGCGCGGAGAAGCAACGAGCTGATCATGTGATCGCAGATTGTAGATTGCAGAAGTCAGAAGATTGCAAAAGCAGGTTTCGCCGAATTCTATTCCACGCGGTAACCCAAACGCAGTCCGCCCCAGTGTCGTCCTTTGACCACGATGGGGACGGACAGATCCTTCATGAGGACGAATCTGCCGCCGCCCATGTCGCGGCGATAGGTCTGCAGCAGAAACGGCTTGGTATTCCGGCCGGCGCCCAGGCCCGTGCGGTCCTTGAACATGCGCCGGTTGCGGCAGTTGGCGTTGTTCCACACAAAATCCTTGCCCTGCGGTTTGGAGAAGATGTTGTTGTGCGTGGGCAGATAGCCGTTGCGGTCAACTGCAACGCAGAACACCACGCGCGGGTCGAGGTTCAACATGGGCTCCTGAATCGATGGAAGCAGACTGTCGGTTAGCTCCACGAAACGGGTTGTAAACTGCTGCGGATTGGTGCCCGGAACCGGCTGATATCTTTCGTCGAACAAGTCTTCCAAGCTTGCCCGGCCGCGTTCCACCGCCCGCTCCAAGGCCTCCGAAATCGCTTTGGCGGCGACATTCAAGGCGTTGACAAAGTGCGAGTCTTTGGTCTTGAGGCCAGCATTGGCAATCAGGTTCATGATTTCTTCGCCTTGTTCAAGAGCCTGGGTGACCCGCTCGTCGGCCCCACGCAGGCTCTGAGCCGTCTTCTTGACCCCCTCGAAGAACTGGTCGATCTGGCCGAGCACTTCCTGACAGAGAGTCAGGCTGCCGGTGACGGAGCAAGCGATTTCTTTCACCTTAAATTCAACTGTGTTCATTGAGGCGTGAAAGCGTTCCATAACTTCATTGATCACTCCCACGCCCTGGTTGACCGTGTCGGCAACCGCGCGGGTAGCGCTGCTGGTGGCGATCAACTGGCCGATATTGTTGGACAAGACGCCTACCGTCTCGTTGATGCCGGAGGTGGCCGCATCGGTCTGGCCTGCCAAAGTCTTGACTTCGGTTGCGACTACGGCAAAGCCCTTGCCCGCTTCGCCGGCGCGAGCGGCCTCAATAGTGGCGTTGAGCGCCAGGAGATTGGTCTGGCGGGCAATGGTTTGGATGTTCGAGGACATGCCGCGCACGCCAGTGAGCGAGGATTTCAGTGAACCCAGCCGTTCCTCGATTTCCCGCACCGAATCAACCAGACGCCGAATTTCTGTCAACGCCGAAACGCCGGCTTTCAAGGAGTCCATGGATTCGCTGGCCCCGCCGCCCGCGATGGCGGTGGTTTCGCGACCCGCTACGTCGATTCGGCCGATGTCCTCTCGCAGGCCGTGAGTCAAGTCACGCAGATGTTCGAACAGTTTTTCCTGGTGCCCGACGAAGGCCGCCATGTCCTGAACAGTGCCGGCGATCTCGGCGACTTCGAGACTTAGCGCTTCGACTCGATCCTGCAAGTGCGCAGCAAATTCGCGATTCGCTGCCGGTTCCAACATTGGATGTGGTGCGGCCATACCTATGCCTTCGTTACAGGTATATCGGCAGGGCAGGCATGCGTCCATTCCCCGCAAGGACGCGACCTAAAGTCGCCGAGTCCGCCTGAGCCTTCGACCGGCGATTTCAAATGTCCCCTCCAGAACCATGTTGATCGCCTCCGAATAGGCGATGTGTTCCTGCTCCAGAATGCGATCCGCCAATGTGTGCTCGTCGTCGGAATCGAGCACGGGGACCGTCTTCTGCACGATGATTGCGCCATGGTCGAGTTCTTCGTCGACGAAATGCACTGTGCAGCCGCTTACCTTCACTCCGTAGGCGAAGGCCTGCTGCTGTGCTTCGAGACCCGGAAACGCTGGAAGCAGCGAGGGGTGGATGTTCAGGATGCGCTGCGGGAACTGGCGGACGAACCACGGTGAAAGCAGGCGCATGTAGCCGGCGAGGCAGACGAGATCGACATGGCGGTGATTCAGAGCGGCCACAACTTCGCGGTCATGAACTTCGCGCTCTTTGCCTTTGGAAGGAATCACGAGCGCTTCGAGCCCGCGTTGGCGTGCGGTTTCGATGCCGGGAGCGTCGGCCCGATTTGAAATCACTATCGCTATGCGCGCGCCGGGAATGCGCCCAGCGGCAATGCTATCGGCAAGGGCGACGAAGTTGGAGCCGCGTCCGGAGAGAAGAATGCCGAGGTTTTTCATTCCATGAACATTATTCACCACGGAGCACGAAATTGCAGAGGTCAGAGGTTAGATTGCGGAAGTAAAAACCGACCAATTACCCCGCGAGCCTGATCACCGCCGTTTGCGCCGCGCACAAGTCATACTTGGAAAGCGGGCGAAGAAACCTTCTATGAAAAAGAGACTCCGAGAGGCTAAAGTTGCGAACTAAGAGTTTCGCCATACGGATTCTCAGACTCTGCCGCGCTCTTCCTCGGAGACAAGAGGCACATATTGTGGGAGCGCAACTTGTACGATCCGGTACTTCGATTGGCGCAAATTATCGGGCAGCATGCGGGGGAAGGTCGCGTGCAGAATTTGTCGCTAAACTCGGGATTGTCTTGGAGGAAGCCGATGAAACAGTATTTTGGCTAGAGTTGCTTCAGGAAGCAGCTATTTTCCCAGAAACGAAGTTACACAGCATTTGCAAAGAAGCCAATGAACTCGTATCTATTTTTGTGAGTTCCCTTCGAACAGCTAAAGGGTTCACTTCTGCAATCTAACCTCTGACCTCTGCAATCCCGGTTTAGCTGTACATTACTTTCCGCTCGCCCTTTACGATGCGCCCGACGCTGTAGAACTTTTCGCCGGCGCGCTCCAGGAGCGTCTGCGCCTTCTTGAACTTCTTGGCGGGAACCACCACCAGCATGCCCAGCCCCATGTTGAAAGTGCGCAGCATTTCTTCCTGCTCAACATTGCCGAGATGCTGAAGGTGCTCAAAGATCGGCAGCACCGGCCAGGTCCCCAGCTCGATAACAGCCGCCGTTCCTTTGGGCAGCACGCGAGGCAGATTCTCGGTGATGCCGCCGCCAGTGATATGGGCCAGGGCCCCTACGCACTCGCCGGCAATGAGCTTGCGGATGATCGGCCAGTAACTGCGATGCGTGCGCATCAGTTCGTTGCCCACCTTGTTTTTCATCTCGCTGACGAAGGTTTCCGGCGAGTACGTGGCGACTTCGAACAGCAGTTTGCGGGCAAGCGAGTATCCGTTGGTGTGGAGGCCATTCGAGGGCAGGCCCAAAACACAGTCGCCGACCTCGACGGTCTTACCATTGATGATCTTTTCGCGCTCAACCACGCCGACAATGAAGCCGGCGAGGTCGTACTCGCCCTTGGGGTAGAACCCCGGCATTTCCGCGGTTTCACCGCCAATGAGAGCGCACCCGTTGTGTTTGCAGGCCTCCGCCAGGCCGCTGACGATCTTTTCTACGATCTCGGGGTCTAGGACGCCGGCTGCTAGGTAATCCATGAAGAATAGTGGCGCCGCACCTTGCACGGCAATGTCGTTTACGCAATGATTGACCAAGTCGCCGCCGACGGTGTGGTGCATGTTCATTTCGAAGGCAACCTTCAGCTTGGTTCCGACGCCATCTACGCTCGAAACCAGCACAGGATCGATGTACTTCTTGTCAACCGAGAACAGACCGCCGAAGCCCCCGATCTCGCTCAGCACACCTTTGGTGAAGGTCTTATGGGCGAGGTACTTGATGCGCTGCTTGGTGCGGTTGGCCTTGTCGATGTTGACGCCGGCATCCGCGTAGGAGATAGAGCCGCCTGGGGCGTTGGGGTTTTCAGCCACGTTTCAGTCCGTCGTTACCGGGTGGAGAGTTCTGGCGCGCCACAAGCCGGAAGAATGACTTCGAGCGCACCAAATTCTAGCATGATTCTGCGGCTCGCCCACGATTGGCGAGAACTCGGAAGGGAAGGGAGGGGAGGGGATTGATCGCTTTCGCGCGGTTGTCCATCACAGCCTGGATATATGCTCCGGTTTAAACTAGATGGCTTATGAATGTGACAAAGATGGGAAAAATCGGCAAGCACCGTCCCACCACGGATAAGGCGCATGATGTGCTGCGCACGGAAGGGCATCCGCTCGACGCCATTTTTGCGCCCCACAGCGTTGCGCTCATCGGCGCCACCGATCGCCCAGGCAGCGTTGGGCGAGCTGTTCTTTGGAGCCTGCTTAGCTCTCCGTTCGGCGGCACCGTGTATCCGGTCAGCGACAAGCGCACCAGCGTCCTCGGCATCAAAGCGTATCGCGATGTGGAGCACATTCCGGAAACCGTCGATCTAGCGGTCATCGTCACGCCTGCCGAGAGCGTGCCCAACATAATCGGCCAGTGCGTGGCCGCGGGCGTGCGAGGCGCCATTGTCATTTCTGCCGGGTTCAAAGAACACGGCGAACGCGGGCAGGAACTCGAGCAGCAGATTCTCGACCAGATCCGCGACAGCCCAATGCGCATCATTGGCCCGAACTGCCTGGGCGTCATGAACCCGGTCACAGGCCTGAATGCGACGTTCGCGAACAACATGGCGAGGCCGGGCACCGTTGCCTTCATCAGCCAGAGTGGGGCATTGTGCACCGCAATTCTCGACTGGGCGCAAAAGGAAGTCGTCGGCTTCAGCGCGTTTGTTTCCGTCGGGTCGATGCTGGATGTGGGCTGGGGCGATCTGATCGACTATCTGGGCAACGATCCGCGCACGCACTCGATCATCCTGTACATGGAATCGGTCGGCGACGCTCGTTCGTTCCTTTCGGCGGCGCGAGAAGTTTCGCTCGGCAAGCCGATTATTGTGATCAAAGCCGGACGGACTGCGGCCGCCGCGCATGCGGCCGCCTCGCATACGGGAACTCTGGCCGGCAGCGATGAGGTGCTGGAAGCTGCATTCCGCCGCTGCGGCGTGCTGCGCGTCAACAACATCGCCGACCTGTTCTACATGGCGGAAGTGCTCTCCAAGCAGCCCAGTCCCCGCGGACCGCGCCTCACTATCGTCACCAACGCCGGCGGTCCCGGCGTNNGCTCGCCGCCGATTCCATCATCAGCGTGGGCGGCGAGTTAGCCGAGCTTTCTCCGGCGACGCTCGATGTCCTCAACCAGATTCTGCCGCCGCACTGGAGCCGCAACAATCCCGTGGATGTGCTCGGCGACGCGTTGCCCGATAAATATGCAAAGGTCGCGGAAACGGTAGCCGCCGACCCGAATAACGACGGGCTGCTCGCCATCCTTTGCCCACAAGGCATGTCCCATCCGACCATCACCGCAGAAAAGCTGGCGCCGCTAGCCAAAGGCACGGGCAAACCAATACTGGCCTGCTGGATGGGCGGCGCCGAAATGAGCGCAGGAATCGAAATTCTGAATCGCGCCGGCATCCCCACCTTCAACTTCCCCGACACCGCCGCGCGGATCTTCCACTATATGTGGCGCCACAGCTATCTGCTGCGTGGGCTTTATGAAACTCCGATGATGCCGTATGGCGAGGAGGGTCCTGACCGCGCTCGCGCAGAATGGATCATCGAGAATGTTCGCCAGACCGGCCGCACTCTGCTCACCGAACCCGAGTCGAAAGAGCTATTGGCCTGCTACCAGATTCCGACTGATCCCACTTTCGAGGCGCACAGCGAAGATGAGGCGGTCGCGAAGGCGGAGGGGCTTGGCTATCCGGTGGTGGTCAAACTGCTCTCGCATACCATTACGCACAAAACCGAGGTTGGGGGTGTAAAGCTCAACCTCTCAAAGCCGGAATCCGTACGCCAGGCATGGCGTGATATCGAGGCTTCGGTCCGCGAGAAAGCCGGGCCGGAACATTTTCTGGGCGTAACCGTGCAGCCGTTTTTCCGGGCCGAAGGTTATGAGCTCATTCTCGGGAGCACGGTCGACGCGCAGTTCGGGCCGGTGATGCTGTTCGGCACCGGCGGCCAGNNTGGATCAAGGAAATCGACATCAATCCGCTGCTGGCCTCGCCGGATCGCCTAATAGCACTGGACGCACGTATCGTCGTCTATCCGCAGGCCACGAAGAAAGAAGATATTCCGCGTCTCGCCATTCGCCCCTATCCGCAGCGCTATGTGCGCCCGGCCACGATCAAGACTGGCGAAGAAGTTCTGGTGCGGCCCATTCGGCCGGAAGACGAGCCGCTCCTGATCAAGCTGCACCAGGCCTTATCGGAACGAACGGTATACCTGCGCTACTTCCAGCCTCTGAAACTTAGCCAACGCACTGCGCATGAACGCTTGCAGCGCATCTGCTTTATCGATTACGACCGCGAAATGGCTCTGGCCGCCGAACACAAGAAAGAGGACGGTGAGCCTGAGATCATTGCCATTGGCCGGTTGAGCCGCCTGCGTGGAAGGGACGAGGGCGAAATGGCCGTGCTCGTCGACGACCGCTTCCAGCACTTGGGACTGGGCACGTTGCTCTATCAGCGCCTGATTGAAGTCGCGCGCGATGAAAAGCTCGCGACCGTGGTCTCGACCATCCTTTCCGAGAACCGTGAGATGCAAGCGATCTGCAAGAAACTCGGCTTCTATCTCGAAGCCGATATCGACGAAGGGACTGTTCAGGCCGTACTGAAGCTGTAGCGCGATTTCCGGTCTGCGATGATGTTCGCGACAATCTGAGCAGGCTGCATCGGGCCGGTCGCGGTGCCGCTGAAGGTGGACTAGCGAAAAAAGCGCCCCGAAACTGCTATCATGCTCATCCGAATTCATTTTTCGCGGGGGCGCCATGAAAGTTCTGGCAGTGTTGCTTTTCGCTTTATGGATGATGCCGCTGGCCACGGCCCAGCAGGATCAATCGAACGAGACTCCTGATAACGCGAAGCAGTCAGCTTCGCAAAAAGACAAGAACAAGAAACCGGTCACGGCTTCCGACAAGGCGAGCGAGACCGCCAAGCCTGAAAGCGGCAAGCCTGCAGAGGGCGCGAAGTCCGAGGAAGCGACCGACAAGGAAGAGCACTACGACGTTTCGGAGATACCGCCCGTCGTCACGCATCACCAGATCTCACTGAATGGAAAGACGCTCAACTACACGGCGACCGCCGGAAGACTTCCGCTGAAACGCGGCGACGGCAAAATCGAAGCCGAAATGTTCTTCGTCGCCTATACGCTGGACGGGCAGGATGCGGGGAAACGCCCGTTGACCTTTGCCTTCAACGGCGGGCCAGGTTCGGCTTCTGTCTGGCTGCACATGGGCGCGCTAGGCCCAAAGCGCGTGGTGCTGCAGCAGAACGGCTTCATGCCCGCGGCCCCGTATCGCCTGGAAGACAATCCTGACACGCTCCTCGACCGCAGCGACATCGTGATGGTCGATGCCATGTCCACCGGCTACTCGCGCGCCGCGAACATGGAACTCACGAAGAAATTTCTCGGAGTAAAGGGCGACGTGCAGGCCTTCGGAGAATTCATCCGCCTCTATCTCTCCCGTTACGAGCGCTGGACCTCGCCTCTGTTTCTGCTAGGCGAGAGCTATGGCACAACCCGGGCGGCGGGCATTTCGGGCTATCTTGCCGATCACGGTATTTCATTCAACGGCGTAACACTGCTTTCGATGGCCGTGGATTTCCAGACGCTGGAATGGAATAACTCGAACGACTTACCTTACTACTTACTGGTGCCGACCTTCACCATGATCGCCGGTTACCACCACAAGTTGCCCGCCGACTTAACTTCCGACATAACTAAGGCCCGCGAGGAAGCAGTGCGCTGGTCACTGAACGACTATGCGCTCGCGCTCGCCAAGGGCGACGCCATGAGCCCTGAGGAACACGGGAAGATCCGCGAGCAACTCGCCCGCTATACCGGGCTTCGACCCGACGTGATCGAAGCCCACAACTTGCGCATCGATGTGCCGACGTTTACGCGCGAATTGTTGCTCGATCAAAAGCTCGTCGTCGGGCGCCTGGATGGGCGCTTCGCGAGCGCAAATCCTGGCGACCGTTTCTATGATCCGACCAGTGGGGCCATCCTGCCGCCTTATACTTCCTCCTTCAATAACTATCTGCGCACCGAACTGAACTACAAAACGGACATGCCTTACCGTGTATTCGCCTACGACCAGCCGGAATTCGAGAAGTGGGATTGGGGAAACGCGGAGCACGGATTTCCAAGTACGGCCGGAGGCTTGCGGTCGGCGATGATCAAAGATCCCTATATGAAGGTGCTCGTCATGGAAGGGTATTACGACTTAGCTACGCCTTTCGCGGCCGCTAACTGGACCATGGATCACCTGGATCTGGATCCAGAGTACCGGCAGAATATTTCCTATGCGACTTATGGCTCCGGTCACATGGTGTATGTGGACCGTACGGAACACGACAAGATGAAGAAGGATCTGGTGGAGTTTATGGAGAAGTGCTTGAAGTGAGCCGGCTTTGGGCTTTTAGCTCTTGGTTCTCGGCTCACCTTTTGCGCCTAATGCCAAAAGCCTGAAACCGACTATCATGCGCGCTGCTGCCATATTGGGATTGGGAACCTCGCCTGCCGATCTCGAGCCATTTCAGGTTGGTTCGTCGACGGCTTGGATCGAGGGGCTGCCTACAACGACGGGGGACGCCGACGCAGTCGTAATTTTCGGCGGCGACGGTACCATTCATCGGCATCTCGGCGCGCTGGTACGGTTAGGACTTCCGCTGCTCGTTGTGCCCTCAGGAAGCGGCAACGACTTTGCCCGCGCCTTGCGCTTGCGGTCGGCGCGCGACTCGCTGAAAGCCTGGCAAGATTTTGTATCGGGAAGGCTTCAAGCTCGCGCGATTGATCTAGGCGTTGTTCGTCATCACTCTTCACCTGAAGTTGAGCGTCACTTCTGCTGCGTGGCCGCGTGCGGGCTGGATTCCATTACCGCCCGCCGCGCCAACCGGATGCCGCGCTGGCTGCGCGGGCACGGCGGCTATGCGCTCGCGCTCCTGCCGGCGCTCGTCAAACTCCCTGCTTGCCGGATGAAGCTGACCCGCTGGAATGGGACTGATGAAACTCACGAAGAGAAATCACGACTCACTTTGCTGGCAGCTTTTGCCAACACGCAGTTCTACGGCGACGGCATGCGAATCGCGCCGCGAGCCGACCCCTCCGACGGGCAGCTCGATATCTGCCGGATCTGGCCGATGAATCCTCTTGAACTCGTTAGCATGTTTCCGACGGTGTATTTCGGGCAGCACCTGCGTTCGTCGAAAGTTGAATACTCAAAGGCGGAACGTGTTGGCGTGGAGACGGAAGCGCCGATCGAGATTTACGCTGACGGAGAGTTTGTGTGCGAGACTCCAGCGGAAATCTCGGTAGTTCCGGGCGCGCTGCGTGTGATCGGCGCCAGCACCGCCTAAGCGTTGGTTCGTTGCAGATTTTGGAAAGCGCTGGTCGAGCGCCCGGTTGAGTTCGAGTGCATTGACGCGCGGCTCCCCCAGAAATCCCCGTTGCCGGGGTTCGGTGTGCTCGGTACCAGTTTCTCGATTTCCGCTTCCCATGCCTTGCGCTCGGCTGCTACCCGGTGAATATGAAACTTGGCGGCGGGGGGCGGGTTATGGCGGATCGGGTCCCGAGCCTGAGTCGTCACAAGATCGACGGGGATCGGAACGCCGGGGATTCTCGGCTTGTAGGTTCGCCTCGTCCCCCATTCCAGCGCGACAACAATTCGCGATATCGCGACGGAGACACGTGGCCGGCGAAACAGCCGCTCGATATCTACGTTACTTTCAGCCTAACCCATTCGATTTGGTCGCCGGATAGTTCACGATTCGTTATGAACAGCTCATAGGCGGCAGCAAGCAACTCCGGCCACTCCGCCGCGTCAAAATCCGATCCCGAAAGGCCCCTAACGACGGCGACTCTCAGCGCCGCTTCGCTGTTCGCAATTGCCGTCAAGGTTTCATCGCCGTGCAGACGATTCTCTTCCATATCGAAGACGGGGACGGGATGACCATCCGAATATGCCAACAGACAGCGGAATAGTGCCTTCATCTGTAGCCGCATTTCTCAGGGGCCGGAAGACGCAACTGCTTTGAAACCGCCAGATGCGGAGTTCGCATGCATCACCCCAAATAATGTTGGGCTTGCGTTTGATTGCTGCGTGACCGGAGCAGCTGGGAAGAGAGAAGCTCCGTCGGCGCGACCCCTAATAATCTGGACTATACGGACGAAATTGCGGGAAAGCAACTGGTGTTTTCCAATGCGGTTTGGTGGGCCCGCCTGGATTTGAACCAGGAACCAACAGATTATGAGTCTGCTGCTCTAACCGTTGAGCTACGGGCCCGACTGCTCAATTATCCCACGAAGACTTTGACGGGATGCGGTATTGTCCGATTAGGGTTCGCGAATTTGTGCCGGAATCTGTGCCGAGCGCCAACCGCTGCCCTGCCCGTCCCAGCACTTGCCGACCTAGGCGGCTTCTCTCCCGGGTCCCTACTGCAATCAAGGCGAAACCCGCGAACGATGAGCGATATCCGATGTTAAGGCTGACATACACGATCAGAAGCGACACGCCGTTGCTTGGTTGGTCCAAACGACAGATGCACATTAGGGTGCTGTAGTCGCCATCGGATGGCGGGTTTGACGGTTTATTGGGCTGTTCTAGGCAATCTGAGAATCGGGGCTCAAACTGTTAAGCTTGATAGTTGAGGGTGCTGCCTTGTCCTACGAAACTGCAGTGGCGCAAATGTACGCCTTGGGTCATGAACTGGCCCATGTGCCGACGTATAAGTTTGACCTCGCGCACATGCGGGTGCTGCTGGCCGCATTGGGACACCCGGAGAAGCGTTTTCCCAGCGTTTTGATCGCGGGAACGAACGGCAAGGGCTCGACGGCAGCGACGCTGGCTTCCATTCTGCAGACTTCGGGATTCAAGACGGGGCTCTACACTTCGCCGCATCTGGTGCGCATCAATGAGCGGATTCGGCTGGATGGCTTGCCGATCGCCGACGATGATTTCGCGCTCGTTCACGATGTGGTTGGCAGGACGGCCGAGCGGCTAGTGGGCGAAGGGGATCTGCCGTGGCATCCGAGTTTTTTTGAGATGCTGACGGCGATGGCATTTGAGTATTTCGCGCGCAGCCGGCCGGAGATCGTGATACTGGAAGTCGGGATGGGTGGGCGTCTCGATGCAACCAACGTGGTCGAGCCGCGCGTGAGCATCATCACGGATGTTGCGCTCGATCACCAGAGGTTTCTGGGCGAGACGGTCCCGGAGATCGCCCGTGAAAAAGCGGGGATTATTCGGGCGGGCGGAGCGGTTGTCACGCTGCCGCAGCTAGCGGAAGCGAACGATGTGATTGGGCATGCGATTCTCGACGCGGGCGCGCGGGCGGTGGACGCGGTACCTTATGTGCCGCCGGTTTCGCCGAGCAGCGCGCTCAGCGGGCGGGGCACAGTGGTTGCCGGTCAACAAAGGGAAGCTGGTCGTCCGAGGCAGTGTTATCCGCTCCAAGTCCTGGGGCGGGAGATAGGTGCGGATTCGCCGTTGATCGGGCGACATCAGCTGCGAAACGTGGCGCTAGCGGTCGCGGCGGCGGTCGAACTTCGTGAGCAAGGGCTGGAACGGATAACGCCGGCGTCGATCGAACGTGGCATTCGTCAAACACATTGGCCGGGACGGTTCCAGGTTGTGGCCGCCGACGGCGGACGGCCGGAATTTGTCTTTGATGTCGCACACAATCCAGCCGGGACCTGGGCTTTGCGGTCGACCCTTTCTTCTGTTTATAGTGACCGGCCGATCACGATCGTGTTTGGCGTTCTGCGTGACAAGGCGGTGGCGGAGATGGCCGAGATTCTATTCCCGATCGCCGAGCGCGTCATTGCGACGCACGCGAACAATCCCCGCGCTGCGACTCCACGGGAGATACGGCAGGCGGCGGCACACGTCGTGGACGAGATCGGCGAAGCGGAAAGCGTTCGGGTGGCGCTGGAACAGGCTGAGGAAACCGCCGGGCCGAATGGGCTGGTAGTGGTAACAGGGTCGATTTACATTGTGGGAGAAGCGATGCGAATGCTGGGTGCGAGCATCTAAGCGAATGTCGCGGGATGTAACTGAATAATCTTTGCAACCGAAACCTTGAATAAGATCGCCACAACTGAGGAGCCGGGAAACGAGCGGGCCGAGCTGCGCTCGCCTGGACAGCCGATGGCGGCCGTCCCTACGTGGGTTGGAGAGCCCGCAGCATCTTGCCCAGCGAAGCGCTACGGTCGGGGCAGCCGGCTGCGGTCGTATTTCATCATCGATCCTTTGATCTGGGCTTACACGATTGTGCTGGGCACGACTTCGCTGCTGTGTTCTCTGTTTGACCGCAGCGGACGGATTCAGCACAACCTGGCGCGAGCATGGTCGTGGCTGATCATGAAGACGATTCTTTCGCCGGTCACGGTGACTGGAAACGCCGCGGCGGTTGCGCCTGGCGAGAGCACCAGGCCTCGTGTGTTTGCGGTTACGCACGCTTCGGCGCTCGATATTCCCATCCTCTACGTTTACCTGCCGTTTCAATTCCGGATCATCTTCAAGAGCGAGCTGCTGTCGTACCCGTTCATTGGGTGGCATCTGAAGCGGTCGGGGCAGGTGTGCATCAATCAGCAGAGCCCGTCGGCCTCGATCGGAGCAATCAAGTCGGCGCTGCGAAGCCTGCGCACCGGGATGCCGCTGGTCATCTTTCCCGAAGGCGGTCGCACCCGCGATGGCAACATCCAGCCTTTCCTGCCGGGCGCGTTCTTCCTGGCCATCAAGGCGCAAGCCGAGATTGTGCCAATTGCCCTGGTGGACACGTTTGACCTGTTGCCGATGAACACCTATCACATCCGCTGCCAGCCGCTCGAAATGCGGGTAGGCGAAGAGATTCCGACGGCTGGGCTAGGCATGGCCGATATGGATGCGCTTACGGCGCGAGTGAAGGCGTCGATTGAGGCGCTGCACTCGGCTCCGCCGAGAGCGTAGCAACGACCCCGGTTGCCAAAACAAGGCAACCGAAAAAACCTCTAGGGCTGGCGAGATGGCGAGTCGTTGAAGCGCTGATGTTTTCTACCGGCTAAATGCAAGATCAACTGCTTCTGAGAAGGGGCAAGGCCCAAGGCGTGGAGTGTCCGCGATTGCCGTGTTGCACCCAGGCGAGGGAATCGGCCGATAGCGGCGTTTGAGACGCTGCACTTGGCGTTCACTCAGTTGCACCAGGCGCCGCGTTCTCAATCACTTTCACGCGTTGGAACTCTGTCTGAGTCATCGTCACCATCCTGATAGGGTCGCCTTCCAGTTGACGCGTCTTCCAATCGGCGCTTACCATATACGTTTGACTTCGAGGGGTATTAGGCTGCTGTGCGGGACTTCGCCCTTCAGCCAGGCGCAATCATGGATAAGAGGAAGCTCGAAACGTTTAAGAAGAGACTGGAAACGCGGCAGCAGGAGCTGCGTCACATGGTGACCCGCAACCAGCAGGATGGGCGCGCGGCCGACGAGGAAGCCACGCAGGATGTCGCCGATCGCGCCGCCAGTTCCTACACCAAGGAGTTCTTGTTCAGCCAGAGCAACAACGACCGCCAGTTGCTCAACATGGTCGAAGGCGCGCTGGCGCGCATTCGCGAAGGCAGCTTCGGTGAATGCGTTTCCTGCGGCAAAGAAATCAACGCCAAGCGCCTGGAAGCCGTCCCCTGGACGCGCCACTGCATCGAGTGCCAGGAAAAAGCCGAAAAAGGCCTGCTCGAAGCCGCGCAATAGCGCGGCCCCCGTGAGTCAGTTTCATCCGCATAAGGTAGCTGGCCTCGGTGTGTCTACGTTCGATCCTTTCGGCGCTTCCGAGTTGTTCCTGATTAATTTCAAATAGACGGGATTTTCCGCGCGCTCGCTGCGCTCTGATGGGGTGGGCGGCGCGGCGCGGTTTTCGCGGCAAGTAATCGCGGTTTGCCTCGCTTTCTTTGAAACAGCCCACTACCAGAAATCTTCCTTACTTGACACCGGGGGGAAACAGGTGTGAAATTTGGCGATGCTTCCAAGGTCTTGCCGGCCTTCCCCCCAAACGGCAACTGGACCCAGAAGCCCTCGTTAACTATTCATCTCGGGAGAGCAGGCGATTGCCGTACAACTGCGTTCCACCCGGGCCAATTGTGGGGAAATGACGTCTACCTGTGAGGAGTGACTCATGAATTCAAGTAGCAAAGGAAATCACATTTCGGTGGTGCTGCTGGCAGCACTGTTTGTTTTCGCGGTTACGGCCATGGCGGCTGCAGACAATAAAAAACCGAGCGCGCCGCCGAGCAAGCCGGCAGCGGCGCCCCACAATGCCCCCGCGGCGCATCCGGGTGGTAACCAGGCCGGTGGCGCGAATCACCCTGGAGGCAATGGCCAGACGGGCAACCGTCCGGGCGGGAACATGAATAACAACAACCGCGGTCCGGGTGGAAACAACAACATGAACCGCGGCCAACAGGGTAATCAGACTGGGAATCGCGGGAACATGAATAACAACAACAACCGCGGCAACATGGGCGGGAATAACGCGAATCGCGGCCAGGGTAATCAGGGTGGCAATCGCGCCGGCGGAAATCAGGCGGGCAATCGCGGCAATGCCGGCGCCAACAATCGTCACCAGCCGACAGGCGCCACGACACGAACCACCCGCAGCGGCGCGACGGTGACGACCCGCAGCAATGGCCAGGTCCGGTCGATCCAGGCTCACGGAATGACCATCAACCATGGCATGAACGGGCAGCGCCACATCGTGGCCAATCACAACGGGCGTACGGTGGTCGCCTATGGCCACCACGGCGGATACAGCCAGCGCGCCTACTACAACCACAATGGCCGAGCGTATGTGCAGCGCACATACTTCTATGGTGGACGCAGATACGCTTACGCGTATCGCAGCTACGCCTGGGGAGGCCGCCCGTATTACGGATACGCTCCGGCTTATTACTATGGCCCTGGCTACTATGGATGGGCTTACAATCCATGGCCGGCGCCGGTCTATTACGGCGGTTGGGGCTGGGCGGGACAGCCGTGGTATGGCTACTACGGCGCCTATTATGCGCCCTATCCGGTCTATCCGAGCGCTGCGTTCTGGCTGACGGATTTCTTCGTCGCGGCCAGTTTACGCGCGGCGTATGAGGCGGGCCAGCAGTCCGCCGCCGCCAACGAAAACGGCGAACTGCATCCACCGCAGTTTAACGAGGAGTCGTCGAATGTAATTGCGTCGCTGTGGTCGTCCGATCCGCTGGTGGCTGCGAATCTTGCTTCCACTTATGGAGCCAATCCCTATCTACTGGGGGCGGCTGCGCCTGCGGCAACCGGGGGCGCGCCCGCGATGACTAAGGAGATCAAGGACGCCATCGCCGACGAGATCAAGAACCAGATCGCGGCCGAAAAGGATGCGGCGGCGAGCAAGGATTCGTCGGGCAACGCCCAGGGACCTCCTGCCGCTCTTGATCCGAACATCCGCTACTTCGTGGTCTCAACCGATGAAGATTTGACTACCTCCGACGGGACGGAATGCGCTCTGACCGGCGGCGACGTCGTTTACCGGACAGGCGATAAACCGGATGACGACAATATGGTCGACGCAACGGTTAAGAGCAGCAAGAAGGGCGAATGCCCGGTAGGCTCAACGGTCGGTGTGGCAACCGACGACCTGCAGGAGATGTACAACAACCTGCGCCAGAACATGAGCCAAGGTATGAAGGAGATGGCGGACAACTCCGGGAAGAACGGACTCCCCACCGCGCCCGATACCAAGACAACCGCCGGCGAAGTGCCGGCGCCATCGCCCGATACGAACGTGCAAAACGATCTGGACCAGACGCAGAAAGACGCGGATCAGGCGGAAGCGGAAGCCAAGCAGCAAAACTAACGAAACCCGGGCGCGCCTCACTATCGGTGGGGCGCGCCGACCTTTTTGCAATCGAGACACTCAATTGCCCGTCCCGTTCGGGAGGGGGAGAAACAGCTTCACTGGAGGAGAAGTCGCAATGCAGTGGAAAATCGAGACGGCGGTTCTGGTCGGCGCTTTGATCCTTGTCGGCATCGCGCCCACTCTGCTGAGCGGGCAGGTATCGCTCGAAGACCAACTCAAAGCGCAATACAACTTGGCGAAGATGGGGCAGGACTCGAGCGGATATTCCGTCACCCAGGAAGGCACGTTATTGGCCGTTCAAAAGGGCGGGATTGTCGGCGTTCCTTACAAGAATATGGCAACGCGGACTGCGACCTTTCAGGACGGAACCGTTCATGCCTCAGATGCGACCGGTATCAAGAACAACACCTTCCTGAAGGCAGGTTGCGGGCTCCTCCATAAATGTCCCACCTCGCCAGACGCGCTCAATGACGAGACAGCAACGAAGTTGTTTAAGGTTGGAGACAAAGTGTATCCCACGAAGATCGCTGTGGATCTCAGCAAAGATACGGTCACAATGAGTATCGTCGCTTGCGATACCTGTAACAACACTGATCCTCCAACTTACAACAAAGCCCAAGTGGTTTTTAAGTTCGCATCTGGCACGTTGGCCAAGGGGAACGCAAGCCAGGTGGAAGATACCATCGGGCAATTGCTCGCCATCAGCAACAACGATGACTCGCAGCAGCAGGGCGGAAGCGATCAGGGTGGTCAGGGCAACAATAACGGAGGCGGCAATGGACAGGGCAATTCCCAGGGAGGCGGTGGCGGGCAGCAGCAACAGGCGGCGCAGCCTCAGCAGATTGAAATGGGGCAGACTCCCGATCAGGTGAAAGGGGCTCTCGGGCAACCAGACAAGACCGTCAACCTCGGCCCCAAGCAGATTTGGGTCTACAAGGACCTCAAAGTGACGTTCTTGAATGGACGGGTTGTGGACGTGCAGTAGAGCCGAATCCAGACCTTTGACCACGGGTATCCAGAGGACCACAGGGAAGGGCACGGTTTGCCTCGCGTTTCTCTGTGTACCTCGTGGTTTGTTGCTTTCCGATTTTTTCTACAGGATTTTCTTCCCAAACGCTGAGAGCGCCAGCTCGACAGCCAAGTCCGCCGTCTGGTTTTTCTCGTCGATTACCGGATTTACTTCCACAATTTCCATGCTCAGCATGCGGCCGTGGTCGGAGATGATTTCCATGGCGAGATGCGCCTCGCGGTAAGTTGCGCCGCCCCACACCGGAGTTCCAACGCCCGGCGCGTCTTCCGGATCGATCCAATCCATGTCGAGTGAGACGTGATAGCCGGCGGTGCCGCGTCCGGCCATGCGCAGAGCTTCTTCCATCGCGGTGCGCATGCCGCGCTCGTCAATGTCGCGCATGGTGAAAACTTCGACACCCGCTTTGCGGATGTTTTCTTTTTCGAAGTTGTCCACGTCGCGAATGCCGACGAGCACGCAATTCTCGGGTGCGACCTTCGGTGAGAAGTCGTAAATGTTGCCCAGTTCGTGCGGCGGAAATCCCATCAGCGAGGCCAGCGGCATGCCGTGCACATTGCCGCTCGGCGAAGAATCCGGCGTGTTCATGTCGGTGTGGGCGTCGATCCAGAGCAGGCCGATTTTCTGGTTTTGGCGGCGATAGAATTCGGCTACTCCGGAGACCGTTCCGGCGGCAACCGAATGATCTCCGCCGAGTACCAGCGGAACTTTGCCGGCCTCGAGCGTTTTGAGGACGAGATCGGCGCTTTTGGTGCATGTGGCCGTGATTTCCTTCAGATACTTGGCGTGCGCTGCGCCTTCTTTTTTTTGCTCGGGGATGGCGACGGCGATGTTGCCCGCGTCTTCGACAACGTGACCGATCGCTTCGAGTCGGGCTTCGAGTCCGGCAACGCGGACGGCAGAGGGACCCATGTCGACGCCGCGGCGGGACTGGCCAAGGTCGAGAGGAACACCAATCACGCGGATCTGGCGGGGGGTGATGCTGCTGTAGGTTGTAGTTCGTGCCATATCATTTCACCGCCGAGACGCCGAGGGCGCCGAGAAAATCGGGCGATCTGGCGAGTGGGGTCATGGGTGATTGTAAACCGATCCCGCAATTTCGATGATACTGCGATCCGCCAATCTCACCGGATGCCGAGGGCGGTGGGTTCGTCATCCCCTTAAATTGCCGATAGGGACAGGTTGAGCAGCTGACTTGCGGGGACGACCGCGACGGCGGCGCCCAGGCTGGGCGGCGCATGCCTGGATGGTTCCGGGCGGCAAGGGCTGGGATGCGTTCGCGTTGGGATCGGGGTTGACGGGCCCCAGATTCTGGGAAGCGACCTGCATGGCATAGAAGAGCGCGGAAGCCTCTTTGGGCTCGATGCGGCGGTGCAACATCAGTTCGCAGACTTCGGAAATTGCGACCTGGATGGAAGCGGCGTCTTCGAGCCGTGGAAGGTAGATGTGATTGTAGGGGAGGAAGTCATCGCCGGCCGGAATGGGAGTTTTGCCCATGAGTTTGTGATAGTGGCAAAACCGTTCGCCATGGAGGGCCGGCATTCTGCAGGGATCGCCACTGGCGTTTCGCATTTGACAACATCCGTAAGGGTATTTCCTGGATGGAGTGGAAGAAGATGATGACATTATGATTGCTCCTTTTTGTGAACCATGCTTGTGGGAGTCACGTTTGGTGCTGGTATGGGCGAATGATGGTGCATTGCGAGGCGCGGCGAGCTAACTAGAAAAATAACCCTCCCCCCTCCCCTCGGAATTGCCTAACTTATTCATTACAAGATAGATAAATGTAAAGTCTTCGAAGCATTCGACTTAGTGGCCATGAATGTGGATTTTGGCCGGTTTTTTGAGGTTGCGACGCCGGATAAATCGGCGACAAAATCCGGAATTTCCGGAATATTCATGTTGTTTTTCTAGTTATGGGCGCCGAGGGGGAGGGCGCAGTTCAGAATCGAGGATTGCACAGGTTGTGGTGCAGTGTCTGTGAGGGTGGTTACAGGGAGTTTGTGAGGTTTTTGAGATCGGACCCTTTTTCACCGCCGAGACCCTTCGACTTCGCTCAGGGCAGGCGCCGAGGGCGCCGAGAGTGTAAAGGATGTCTAGGGACACTTTGTAAAGGATGTCATGGGACCGAACAAAAGGGCGAGACCTGGGGCACCCGGCACCCGGCGTTGAGTTCTAATTTCAGAGCGGGTTCTTCCCGGCATATAATCTGTCTATGACTGGTCCTGCCCAAGAATTATTGCAGAGGGCGCTATCGCTGCCCGACAACGAACGCGCGGAGTTGGCGGGCAACCTGATCGCCAGCCTTGAAGTAGCGCACGATCTCGATATTGACACCGCCTGGCAACAGGAAGTCGCTCGCCGTTTTAAGGAAGTGCAGTCGGGTGAAGTAAAGACTGTCTCGTGGGAATCGGCGATTAAGAAGGGCCAGACGCTGTTGGATCAATAATCCTCGATGGCTCATAAGCCGCTGCGACTCCATCCCGAGGCCGAGCAGGAATATTTGGCGGCGCTGGCGTGGTATCGGGAGCGGAGCCCGACTGCAGCCAAGCAATTTCAAAATGCCGTAAAGCAGGCCGGACGGACGATTCAACGAGCACCGCAGCGGTGGCCGTTCTACTTCGGCGATTTCAGAAGATATGCCCTCCACCAATTTCCGTTCAGCTTGATTTATCGGGAGATGATTGCCGAGGTAGTGGTCTTTGCGGTTGCGCACGGGAGCCGCAGGCCGGGTTATTGGAAGGATAGGAAGTAAAAGGGCGGAGCTTGTTTCACCGCCGAGACGCCGAGGGCGCCGAGAAATTCTAGTTCGCTTAGAGATGGAGTCGCGGAATCCCAGGTCTCGAAAAGCGCGAGACCTGGGGCACCCGGCGGCTACTTTCGTGGGATTGCGCAGTACTGAGTCAAGAGCAAAACTGGTAAAAGCAGATTGCGTCTGGAGGGCGTTGCCAGTGGGTACTGGACGCTATCTGTCAAATAGTCGAGTGGCTAAGTCAGGGGTCCTTCGGCTTCGCTCAGGATTTCGGCGCGCGGCTCAGACGCCGCGCAAGCGCCTCAAGTTCGACTCCGTCGTCCTCCGCACGGCCCTCGACATTAGTAACGGGAAGGAACTTGCGTCGCAGTGCTATAATCAAGGTGTTTGGCAAATAGCGTACCGACTGGCAATTTAGCCGAGCCCCGCCTGACTAGCGGGGCTTTTGATTTTTGTGAGTGCTTCGCCCGGTTCACCGCCGAGACGCTGAGGGCGCCGAGAAATTCAAATTCGTTGGGGATAGAGTTGTGGAATCCCACTCAAGCGAAAAACGCGCTTGAGTGGGGCACCCGACTTCCTAATTTGAATGGAACTTTCTCCACGAGACAATTGCGCCGATGATGATCCCCAGCAGGAGCCCGTACTCTAAGCCGATCAGCGGTAGCCAGGGCCCGTACTCGCCGAGGCCCCAGCCCATGCGCCCAGCAACGGCGATTGTAATGAGTGCCAGCAAAAACGAAGCAGCCGATGAGAGCACGGCCGCGCTGAAGATAATACTTATGCTTCCGAATTTCCGCCGCGTCGCCATGCGTCTGTTCTGATACTAGGGTCCTTGCGGTGTTTCGGCAAGATTACTGTTGTTAGCACAGGTAGAGGCCAGACAGCATGCGCGGACAGGAGTTTCCGCGCCACACGTTCAGCGTTCTGCTTTCACGGGCGAGGGCGCCCGCGCCACACACTCATACTTACGGATACAAGCGGTACAGCATGCGCGGGAACGGGATCGTCTCCCGGACGTGCTCCAAGCCGCAGATCCAGGCTACTGCTCTTTCTACTCCCATGCCGAAGCCGGCGTGGGGGACGCTGCCGTATTTGCGCAGGTCTAGATACCACTTGAAGGCTTCTTCGGGGAGATTGTGTTCTTTGATGCGCTTGACGAGCAGTTCGTGCGACGCGGTACGCTGGGAGCCTCCTATGATTTCTCCGTAGCCTTCGGGGGCCAGGACGTCTACGCAGAGGGCTAGGTCGGGGCGCTGGGGGTCGGGCTCCATGTAGAACGCCTTCACGCTGGCCGGATAGCGATGGACCATGACGGGCTTGTCGTATTGCGAGGACAAGTAAGTTTCGTCGGGCGAGCCCAGGTC
>PLHN01000242.1 GCA_003139975.1 Acidobacteriaceae bacterium | reverse complement strand
GATGTCGCGGCCTTGCAACTGGCGGACGTCGCCGACGGACCTGAGGTCGCCGCGAAATACGACCACCGTGAACGGGCAGGAGCGGTAATCGGTGCAGAAATCGAGGAAGGTGACGCCGTTGTGGCCCTCCTCGACGCGCACGACCGTTCCTTTGATGCAGTTGGTTTTACCGACCTGCTGCTGGGCTTCGGCAACGGTGAGGCAGTTTTGGGGTGCTTGATTGTCTGAGGAAGAATTGGTTTGCGACGAATTCCCGCGAAAAGGATTCGGGTTTGAATGACTGCCGGCCCAGCCAATCGCACTTACCGCAAACAAGAAACCAGCGATAAATGTCGCAGCCGAATCACGCATACAGTGGAGACGGAAATTGGAGGTCTCATCTCGATTGTAAGTGAGCGTGCGCAGCCTTGAGGCTAGGCGGGCGCTGAAAATCTCGCGGGGACTCCCGAAAAGGGAATTGTGGGAGCCGGGGTTTAACCCCGGCTCTGCGAACCCACGCGCCCGCCCAGCCGCCTATTTGTCGAAGGCCTTGATTGCCGATGCCTCGTCGTCCTTTACATCAAAGACGGTATAGAGCTTAGTGATCTGAAGCAGATCGTGGACCTTCTTAGTAAGGTTGAGCAGCTTAAGTTCGCCGCCCTGNNCCGCCCTGATTCTTGGCGGTGGTAAAGGCGCTGACGAGTTCGCCGATACCGGAGCTGTCGATGTAGTTGACGTCACCGAGGTTCAGCAGGATTTTCTTCTGTCCCTTGGAAAGCAGATCGCGCACGGTGTCGCGCAGAACAATGCTGCCTTCGCCGAGCGTGATGCGGCCGCTGAGATCGACAATGGTGACGCCATCGACCTGACGAGTACTGGACTTCATGGTCACTGAGGAGCCTCCTTGGAGTCCGCGTTGCCGCGGACGTGCTTGATCATTTTAAGTTCGGTGCCCGTTTTGGAGGGGTGGATCTCCACCACATCCATAAACGAGCGGATCAGAAAAATGCCACGGCCCGAGGTTTTGAGCAAGTTCTCCGGGGCCAGCGGATCGGGAATCTTCCCGGCATCCAACCCCTTGCCCTGATCGCGAATGACGATAACAAGGTCCTTGTCGTTCCGCTCAAAGGCGAGCATCACCTTTTTATTCGGGTCGTATGCATTGCCATGCAAAACTGCGTTGACAGCCGCCTCGCGGACGGCCATGGAGATCTTCATGATCTCCTCGTCGTCAAAGCCCGCCTCGGCCGCCATGCGGCCGGCCGTTTCTTCGGCGTTATTCACTGTCTCCAGCGTCGAATCGAGCGTTAAGGAGACGCGGTTTGAGGACATAGAGCGAACTATTCCTACGGTGGCTTCGCCTTGCTTGCGGGTTTGACACCGCAGCCATGATAACGCAGTCTGGCCGGGAGCACGACGAATTGAAAAGTGTGCCTGTAGCTTCGGGAAAAGTCAACGCGATACGCTAGCGGCCCAACCGATGGCGCGGGCAAGGGCCTCCAAATGCCTTGCGACCTTAAGCAGGGACATCCCGAGCGCGAAGCGGGTTCGACGGGAGACCAACTATCATGGAGTGCCGCCCTAGCAGCATGTAGGCAAGCAGCCAAACGGGCAGGTTCCAGAGAAACCAAATGTCACGCGAACCGAGGATGTTCAGGGCGAACATGGCGAGATTGACCAGTAGGTAGAAACCGAAGACCCGCTTGGCAAGACGCCGGTCCGGCGCCGCAACGAGATAAACTGCCGCCGCAATGAAAACCGGGAGCAGTATTACTTCGTCATAGGTCCAGGCATAAGGGGCTGTGATGAAGCCGACCAGCAGGAGCATGGGCAGGCGTTGTTGCCAGTCCCACGACGAGCGATATTTTTTCCAGTAGAGCGCGGCCCATGTGAGCCCGGGGACCAGAGGCAGGTACTGCAACCAAACCCGTTGGTAGCCGAAGGCGGCGCGCAATACTCCGCCCCATGCTGGAGCGGCGTCCTCCCATATTCTGGGGATCACTTCGCGGTACTGAGAAATAAGTACGGGGCGGAAGCAGACCGGGAGGAGCAAAATCGCAGTAGCCGCGGCAAGGGCCGCCAGCAGTTTCCATTTTCTTTCGCGCAGGCACCAGAGCAGAAGGACGAATTCGAACGTCAGGCATAGCTGAGGCTTGAGCGCCAGCAGGGCCAACGCCGCCCCAGCGAACGAGAATGCTCGCTTCCCGGTGAAATAGAGGAAAGCGACGATTCCGAGGAGCACAAGCGGGGTCATCTGACAATCGACCAACGCCGCGTAGATGGGGAGGAATGTCCCAGGTAAGGCGACCGCGAGCCAGCGGAAGCGGTCCGGCCCTCGATAGATTCGCCAGAGCCAAAAAGAAGATAGAAAGACAGCTGCAAACTGTAGTCCGAACCAAATGACGCCAGCGATGGTGAAAGGAAGAAGAGCGAAAGGCCCGAGCACAGTTAGTGCGATCGGAGGATTGAACAACATCCAGCCGCGGGGATTGGGACTGAGGTGTAAGTCTGCGCCCAGTCGCAAAACATCTGGCAAGGAGTACGGGTTAGTTCCGGAAAGAAAGAGGCGACCGGCAATCCAGAAGCGCACGAAATCGCTCTGCCGGAGCTTGAGGCCTCCTTCCTGGGCGCCGAGCCACAGCGCCAGCAGCAGCAGCGCCAGCAATATTGGTTTCTTGATGGCCGAGAACCGAAGATTGTCGCCGCTGACCATTTAAGACCTGAACACTCCCTCGAGCAATGCAACGTTCCACGCCAACCCGGCCGCGAACGGCGAAGCCGCGCACGGCTAGTCTATCGCTCCGCATGCAGGAATTGTTGCGCAAGGCGCTTGTTTGTCTGGATTCCACTGCTCCAGTTTTGTATTCTCTTGTCGATGAGCACGCTGGCACTTAGCGAATTGCTGGGGACGGCCGTCTACGACTCGACGGGGGCGGCCCGGGGCCGGGTCCGCGAGGTGGGGCTGTCTCCGCAAGAGGATCGCGCCAAGATCGCAGTGCTGATCGTGAAAACATCTTCCGGCAATCGGCTGTTGCCTTTGAGCGCGGTTTCGGCAATCAACGGAGGCGTGCGAGCTACCACGGTTGTGGGAGATTGGGCGCAGGCGGACGGGGCCGAAGGGATGCTGCTGTTGAGCCGCGACTTGCTCGACCAGCAGGTGATTGACGTTCACGGGCGCAAAGTGGTGCGCGTGAACGACGTGGATTTTTATCGCGACACGGTTCTGGGCCGCCCAACGCTGAAGGTTGAGGGCGTGGATGTGGGTGCGCGTGGCGCGGTGCGGCGTTTGCTGAAGGGGGTGGTTCCGGCGGCGGCGCTGCGCGTTTTGCTCCAGCGGTTGCCCCAGCATGAGATTCCATGGGATTTCGTGGATTTGATCGAAACCGATCCGGCGCGACGGGTGAAGCTGAAGATTTCACATGAGCGGCTAGCCAAACTCCACCCGGCCGATATCGCCGATATCGTCGAAGATCTGGCGCCCGACGAACGGGAGGCCGTCTTCGAAACGCTAGATGAAGGCGTGGCTGCCGACGCCATGGAGGAGCTGGAACCGAAGGTGCAGAAAGCGGTGGTCGAGTCGCTCGATTCCGATCGCGCCGCCGATATCGTCGAGGAGATGGAGCCGGACGCGGCCGCTGACTTGCTGGCGGATCTGACGGAGGAGCACACCGCCGAGATCCTGGTGCAGATGCAGCCCGAAGAGCGGCAGGAAGTGGCCGAACTTCTCGAATTCAAGGAAAACACGGCAGCCGGCCGCATGACCACGGAATACATCGCGCTGGCGGTCACGGCGACGGCCGATGATGCGGTCGGGGCGCTGCGCGGGTTCGAGGGCCGCATGGAGACCATGAGCACGATCTTCCTCATCGACTCGCATGGAACGCTTGCGGGGGCGGTGCCGTTAGCGAAGATTGTGCTGGCGCCGGCGGTGGCGCCGTTGCTGTCATTGACGCAGGAGCCGTTGATTTCCTGCCACGAAGGCGCCAAAGAAAAGGAATTTGCCGAGCTTTTCGATAAGTACAACCTGCTCACTCTGCCGGTCATCGACGAGCATAATCGGCTGATGGGGGTGATTACGCCCGACGACGTAATCAATATGCTGCGCGCCAAGCTCTGATATTTCTTTCCGATTGCGCAGTTTCGACCTGTTCAGAAAAGCGGGATGCATTTATTCTGATCGCTTGGTTTGGCGATCCTGAACCGCTGAATTGCGCGCATGAAATTTCTGAGACGCTGGAAGATCCAGATCCTGCTGATTTTTGCCGTGGTAGGACCGGGATTTATTACCGCGAATGTCGACAACGATGCCAACGGCATCTGGACGTACTCGCAGGCCGGAGCGCAATACGGCTACTCCCTGTTGTGGACGATGCTGCCCACCGTGATCGTTCTGATCGTGATTCAGGAGATGTCGGCGCGCATGGGCGCCGTAACCGGCAAGGGCCTGAGCGA
>PLHN01000491.1 GCA_003139975.1 Acidobacteriaceae bacterium | reverse complement strand
GGCACGCTGCTGGCGAATATGCTGGCCGTTTCTGCAGCTTCGGGGCTGCCCGCCACGACCGTACTCGGGTTCGTGGATGACGACGTAAACCGTCTACTTGATCTCGATGCACGTCGCGAGGTTTCCTTGTGCCTCGTACCGATCGGGTGCAAATCGGAGAGTTCGCTGCCAGCCCTGAGAGAGACTCTGGCGCTCAGCCTGGAGACGGTCCCGCTTTCGGACCGTGAGGTCGAGTATCCCGCCATGCTTGAGATGCACGATGCGTCTTCGCTTGAGTCCAAAGAGGAAGTAGGTCAGTGGCGCGGGAAGCAACAGGTGTTTCTCCCTTCCGCACCGGCAGGCGAGGAGGTTCAACTGAAGTGCCCGCCCGAGGAAGAACAACTGATGGACACGATCGAGCAGGTAATCCTGCGCCGCGGCTCCACTCGAACGTTCGATGAGGCCGCATCCATTACACTGGCACAACTTTCCACAATTCTTGACCGCGCTGCGCGAGGTCTGCCGGCTGACTTCCTTAAGCCTCCCGGCGCGCAGTTCAACGATCTCTACTTGATCGTGCATTCGGTGCAGGGGCTCAAGCCGGGCGCTTACTTCTTCCGGCGTGAGCGGAACACTCTGGAACTTTTGGAGGCCGGGGAATTTCGCGCTGAGGCCCGTCATCTTGGGCTGGAGCAGGAACTGCCGGGAGACGCCTGCGTGGACATCTTCTTCCTCGCCGATTTAAAACGCATTTTGGAGCGATACGGGAACCGCGGCTACCGGGCCGTCCAGCTCGAGGCGGGTGCCATTGGCGGCAGGATCTACCTGGCTGCGTATGCTCAGCGCCTGGGTGCGACGGGCCTGACCTTCTTCGACGATGACGTGATTAACTTCTTTTCCCCGCACGCAAGGAACAAAAGTGCCATCTTCCTGCTTGCGATTGGCAAGGCGCTGAAGCGCAAACCACAATAGAGCCATCTCCCGGAGATGTCGGCCGGCCTATCCGTCGCAGCAACCCGCACACAGTGCCAAAATCCGTGCTGCAGATTCCGTGTACCCATCCCCGGGACAAAACAGGCTGGTCAATGTTGACCAACTCTGATACGAAATACGGGTACTGTCGCCGGTTTAGATCGTACATCCTCTGATCCAGTCATTCCCCGCCTAGCATTTTCCCTGACGTTCGTAGGGAGTCAAATAGGTGGTTCTCGAAATGAGCCATTGTGCACAGTATTGCGCTCGAAAATCAGCGAAGCTGTTGATGCCTCAACAGAGTGGTTCCGCCATCAAACCAGGCGGCCGGTCCTCTCTCTTGAGGCGGTCCAGCCCAAGCGGCGTGCTGTTGCGTGGTTGCCGATCGTCTTTATCAGCAGACTCTCCAATAGAGGCTGCTCGTAAAGGCAGCAGTTCCTCACGAACCCGGACCGCGCGGGGGGGGCCGGAAAGCACGGAAAAGGTTAGGCTCGGGCTGCCACGTTGGTTGCCGGTGCGCAATAGAGGGGAAGAAATGGTATTGGTCAGTAAAGCCGCGCTGTCTGGGATTGTTTTCCTATTGATGACGATGGGAATATCGGAACCGCGCTCTACTGTCGTTCCGAGTGCCAATTTCAACAAAGGACTGCTGGCGGTCGAGGATCGCAACGATGTCAAGAAGCTGCAGGAAACCTTGCGGGACAACGGACACTATCGGGGTGGGGTTGATGGCATCTTGGGTCTGCGGACCCGCGCTAGTATTCGCGCATATCAGACGGCTGAAAATCTGCCGGTGACCGGGGAACTCGATGCCGATACCGCCGGTAAACTCGGAGTCCGACCACAGGGCTACGAGAATACTAGGTACGAGGCTGCACAAGGTAAACCTTCGGCTGGGGTCAAGTGGGATCGGGGTTCGAGGCGAACAAGTAATACACTACGGAACACCGTCAAGAGATCGAACCTTGCACTTCCTCCGGCACAGCGTGGATCGGACTCGAAGGAAGATTTATGGAATCCGTAGGCGCCGGTTACTTCCGCTCTTGCAGGCGATTTACATCGAACTATCTTACGTCCCGATTGCCGACCAACCACCCAGAATCCTCGCATCCTCTCCGACGTGTTGCACAGGCTCTAATAACGCCCACGCATCGCCCTCAGGGCGCAAACGGAGCATCGTTACTCGTCCCTGAACGCCCATCCTGATGCGGCTGGGATTGTTGCCCTCACCTATTTTATCGGCGTGGTGCCTTTCCGAACACGTGATAAATCTTAGAGCTTCCGACACGTTGGCGGCGGCGTCGACTACTTCAAATCCGTTGTGTTCCAGAGTAACCGTCATCATTTCACGAACGGCATGATCGTCATCCACAAGCAGAATGTTGTGTGCAACGGGGTGTTCTAGGGAAGTCATGCGTCATACTCAAGCGAGAGAATCGCCGGCTCGCGCAATCGTGCAATCGCGGGCAACAACTGACTGGACAAGTCATCCTTGGCGATGAAAGCGTCTACCACCTTCAAAGCTCGCTTCGGAACGTCCCGTGCCGCGGAGAGCATGATGATTGGTGCTTGCGGCCGAAGCCGTCTCATTTCGATTGCAAACTCTTGCCCATTCATTTCGGGCATAACGTAGTCAACGATTACAAGGTCAACGGAATGGTTCGAAACCAATTCCAGTCCCTTCATCCCGCCGGGGGCAGTAAGGACGGTATACCCAAAGGTTTCAAGAAAGGCCTTTACGCAATCTAGCATTTGTTGGTCGTCGTCAATGCAGAGAAGTACTGCTCTTTGCAGCGCCTCAGCAATCATGGTTCACCATAAAGATAATTTTCAACAACAAGGGCCTTGGAAACTGTTCACTATCGCTCACTTATTGTTGGCGGTAAGAAGAAACAGCATAAGGACTATGGGGATGCTTCGTCTACGGCGCTCCCGGACTTCTCTCTCAGGATGAAAGAACGCGATGGTACAACCAACAATCTGCCACGTAGTTCCATGGAAGATCGAGACTGCGATCAAGGTAATCGCGCCCGTGACACTCAGGAGAAGGCCGAATCCATGCGTGAGCGCATTCACAAGCTCCTCGTCACCAATGTCAATCTGGTGCTCAGACATAGGATGTTCTTGGCTATTGCTCGCCTGGTAAGTGCTCCGGTAGGGAGTGGGCATGCCCATTGTCTCGCTAGAATGGCTGAGCGTACAGATTCCGGTTAGAGTCGCCGGACGCTCGTTCTGAGCGATCGAACTCGGCCTTCATTTGCCCCATCCCTTGCCGGCACTTCCTAGAAAGGGGGCCCCATTGGGCGACATCGTCCTTGACTACGCTCAGTTGTAACTTTTTTCTCTCTCCCCCTGTTTTCGTACCCGCGGAGAGACTTCAGCGTCGAACATATGAGCAGCTTCTCTGAGAGCATTCAGTTCCAAATTCATGGAGACGTTGTAAGTGCGCATTTGCATCCTCTGAGCGCACACCATAGATTCGCTCACTCTCCTCAGTCATACTGTGCACAATTGCTCATAGAGTGAGGTATCCGATCGGAGTGCCCGCTCACTGCCACCCAGCACGCTCTAAGACTTCCACTCTCTGTCTGTGCTGGTCGCACCGACTCTGTACCCGAACCGCATTGCCCAGCACACGCATCCACTGGCGCGCTAAACCGAGTGAGCAGAATTGCTCAGACCTTTTGAATCCCGATTTGTTAGGGTCGGAATCGACCTGGTGCGCCCAAATGTCTGCTGGATTGTGTGCGACTGTACACACAACGAGCAATCGAAAGGTGCGGCGCAGAGGTAATAGAAACGAGGTTGTCCATGAAAAGAATAATGTTTGTGCTTGCGATGTTGAGTCTCGGCACGCTGTGCTGGGCGGGGTCGGCGAGGGAAGATGCCACCGAACGACTGCAGAACGCCACAGGTGTGATGCACGAAATTATGGGGATGCCAGACAAGGGAATCCCGGAAGAAGTACTGGAGCACGCAAAGTGCGTAGCGGTAATACCACACATGGTCAAAGGTGGCTTTATTTTCGGAGCGAAAGAAGGCAAGGGCGTAGCCACCTGCCGGACGGCAAATGGCTGGAGTGCGCCGGCGTTCATCACGATTTCGGGCGGAAGCTGGGGCCTGCAGATCGGGGTGGAAGCGGTGGACGTGGTAATGATCTTTCAGAATGACAAAGCGATGCAAAGGCTGCTTGAGAGCAATTTCCAAATTGGAGGAGACGCTTCCGCGGCAGCGGGTCCAGTGGGACGGCACGCTGAGGCTGGTACGGATTGGAAAATGGATACAGAGATCCTGACCTACTCCCGCGCTAAAGGTGCGTTTGCCGGGCTCACGTTGGAAGGCGCGTCGCTCCGCCAGGATAGTGATTCCCGGCATGCGATGTACGGAGACGTCACAACTCGCGCGTTGCTGTTGGGCGAAGTGCCGGTTCCAGCCGCAGCCCAGCCGTTCCTTGCCGAAGTTCGCGGGGCAAAAGCTGAGGCCAGAGACAACGAACAGAAGTAGGACTTGAACAATTGGGATTTGCCGCTATTTGTCATTCAGCCGGCTTTGGATGTTTAAGTGGCGGCAGAGTTCCCATCATCTACCCTCTTGTTCCGTTCGCGCAAAAGGAGTTCTTTCGCGGGCGTTGGATGAGATTCACATTCGGCGCTCGCGAATGAGCGCAGGAGGTCGATATGCTTTGGACGATTTTTGTTGTTCTTATGATTTTATGGCTTCTAGGTTTCAGTCTTCACATCGGCGGAGGCTTGATCCATTTATTGCTTGTTGTCGGGCTAGTAGTTCTGGTTATTAACTTACTCAGCGGACGGCGAAGTGTAGTTTGAAGAAAGGCAGTACGAGTCCCGGCGCCAGGAGGTTCCGGTGCAGCATCCTGGCGCCCGCTTCAACCTGTGTCCGGCCCTTTCCAGCTGGACCTCACCATTAAGGAGCCTGCAATGTCCGCCCGAGTTCCGCCCGGGAGTTTGAAACCGAACACTCTGATGCTGTATGAAGAGCATCCTCTGGTGTTCGAAAACAAGTCGGTATCATCCTTGCCATCGATATCCGGCCCGCCGCTTCCAATGCGGGTCGCGGTTATCGGGAACCACGTTCCTCGACAGTGTGGAATTGCGAC
>PLHN01000049.1 GCA_003139975.1 Acidobacteriaceae bacterium | reverse complement strand
TTGTCGAAGGCCTCGCCGGCGGCATCGTCGCGCGTATGGCCGATATTCTCGTAGGTCCACAAGTTCTCCTCGGCCTGCGCGAGATAGAGATGCGTGTGTCCTCCGGAAACTACCAACGCGAGCACCGGAAACTGCAGATCGACATTTCCGGTCTGGCGCTGCTCGAGCAGCACAGCATGCACGTGGCCTTCGAGGTGGTTGACGGCGATAAGGGGCTTGTCGAGCGCGAACGACAGCGCTTTGGCGAAGCTGATGCCGACCAGCAAAGCTCCGGCTAGACCAGGACCTTGTGTAACGGCGATGGCGTCGACAGACTCGTAGGATTGTCCCGCATCGGCCAGCGCCTGACGAACCACCGGAACCATCGCGCGCAAGTGCTCGCGCGAGGCGAGTTCGGGAACGATTCCACCATAGGGCTGATGCGTGGCGATCTGCGACGCAACTACGTTCGAGAGGATTTGCTGGCCTGAGCGCACGACCGCAGCGCCTGTCTCGTCGCAGGAGCTTTCGATGCCGAGGATGGTTGCGTCGGGCATAATAGCTTCGGGCTGCGAGCTTCGAGCTTCGAGGCTTGATCCGCCAACCGAAGCTTCAGTGTAGACGATCAGGAACTGTTGTCGGAGCGATCGGCTGGAGCGCCTACGAACGAGCATCGAATCATGCTGGCATTGTGATCACCGCCAAACAACACGCTGCTGAAATCGTCCGCGAGCTGCGCGCGCGCGGACATCAGGCCTACTTTGCTGGCGGATGCGTGCGCGACTTGCTGCTCGGCCGTGAAGCAGCCGACTATGACGTGGCTACCGATGCGACTCCGCACGAGGTCATGCAGATATTTCCGCAGACGTTTGCGGTGGGAGCGCAGTTTGGCGTGGTGCTTGTGCCGATGAGCGAGGAGATGGATCGGAAGGACAAAGTACCCTCGCAAACCTCTTCCCATACGAGTTCCGAGACCGGCGGTTCTCAGATGGACGACAACGCGGCTCGATCCAAGAGCACTGTCGAGGTCGCGACGTTTCGCTCGGACGTCGGATATTCCGATGGTCGTCATCCTGACGAAGTGCGTTTCAGCAAGTCTCCGCGCGAGGATGTCGAGCGGCGCGATTTCACGATCAATGGCATGATGCTTGATCCGGCGACGAACGAAGTGCTCGACTTTGTCGGCGGCCGCGCGGACCTTGCGGCTGGAATCGTCCGAGCAATCGGCGATCCGGAGCGGCGTTTCTCCGAGGACAAGCTGCGCATGCTGCGCGCAGTCCGCTTTGCTGCGCGTTTTGGCTACGAGATCGATCCTGCCACATTCGCGGCAATCCAGCGCCTCGCGCCGCAGATTCACCAGGTTTCGCAGGAGCGCGTGCGCGAAGAGCTGACCAGGATGCTCACCGAAGGCCGCGCGCAGCGCGCGTTTCAGCTGCTCGATGAAACTGGTCTGCTTGAGCAAGTGCTTCCGGAAATTTCGAGGATGAAGGGAGTGGAGCAACCTCCGCACTATCATCCTGAAGGCGATGTGTTCGTGCACACGCTGCTGCTGCTCGCGAAACTTTCGGCTGGCAGCTCCGGTTCTATTTCAAAGACGCTCGCCTGGGGAGCGCTGCTGCACGATGTCGGCAAGCCTCCTACGTTTCGCGTTGCGCCGGACCGCATTCGCTTCGATGGCCACGTGGAAATCGGCGTGAAGATGGCGGCCGAAATTTGCCGTCGGCTGCGCTTTTCCAACGGCGATACCGATCAGATTCTGGCTCTCGTCGACAATCACATGCGTTTTGGCGATGTGCTGCGCATGAAGGAATCCACGCTGAAAAAATTTCTCCGCCTGCCCGAATTCGAGGAGCACATGGAGCTGCATCGCATCGATTGCCTTTCCAGCCATGGGCTGCTCGATGCCTACGACTATGCGCGGGAAAAGTTGCACTCTCTGCCGCCGGAAGCGATCCGTCCAACGCCGCTCGTCACGGGCCGCGACCTGATCGAAGCGGGATACGAGCCCGGCTCCCTCTTCAAAGAAATTCTCTCGGCGGTCGAGGACGCGCAGCTGGAAGGCCGCCTCACCTCCCGCGCCGCCGCGATGGACTTTGTGCGGCGCGAGTTCCCTGCGTAGGCTTGCTCCCGCTCTGGGGCGCGAGGGTTGCTTTGAAACATCCTCAAAATCTTCTCCGCCAAAGGGATCAAGTCCGCCAGCCGGTTTGGCTCCGGCAATGAAAGTCAATCTGGGACGAATCACTTCGAGGAAGGTGCGGATGTCTTCTGCCGCTCGGCGAGAATTTCCTGCAAGCGTTCCTTCTCGATGGCGACCCCGGCGCGGGCCGCTTGGGCCATCTTTTGTGCCAGTTCTGGTAGTGGGGCAGGCCCGTTACCCGATTCTTGCTTATCCGCCGGTTTGTGTTTCGAGAAGAGACTGAGCTTCTTTGTTCGCCGCCGCAAAATCCTTAGAAACGCGAGCTACGCGTTCACGGATGGCGCTTGCCTGGCCGGGATGCCCTTGCTGGTCGAGCGCGCTGGCGATGAGAAGAAAGCCGACATCGGTGGGCTGGATGGCCATGGCGCGGAAATACTGGCGGAGGGCTTCGTCGAAATCGCCGTTCTTTTGCGCGACCAGGCCGAGCCCAACGATGGGCATGGGCTGGTCGGGCGCGAGCGCGCTGGACGTCTCGAAGCATTGCTTAGCCTGGGCCAAATCGCCGAGTTGGCGATAGACGGAGCCCATATTGCCATAAGCGTCGGCGCGCAGAATGGGTTGGGCCGCATGCTGGGCTACGACCTGATAGTGCTCGATGGCTGCCCGCAGATTTCCGCGCGCATGCTCGTAGGCGCCGAGGCCGAGATTGGCAGACAAGTCGCCGGGCAGGATCGCCATGGCGGCTCGGAAATGCACCACGGCCTCGTCGGGGCGACCTTCGTCTGACAAATAAAAACCCAGCATGTCATGAGCGACGGAGTTGTTCTCAGTGAGCGCCAGCGTGTGCGTCCAGATGGACTCGCTATCGCGCCAGTAGCCAAGCTGCCGATAAGTGAGACCGCCGAGCATGAGCAAAACGGCAAAGGCGGGGACGGCTAGCCATGGGGCGGGAACGCGATGATCTTTCGCCCAATCGGCGGCCAGCCAGGTCAATATCAAGAACAGCCCGAGGAATGGGAGGTAGGCAAAGTGGTCGGGCATGGCCTGAGCTCCGACGCGCACCAAGCCGATCATGGGGACGAGCGCGCCCAGGAACCAGAGCCAACCGACGGCAAGATAGCGCCGCCGGTGCGGACGCAAGACGCCAGCCGTGATGCCGGTCAGCAGCAGTGCGGCGGCGGCTACTCTCCATAAGGGGTAGAGCTGAGAGGGTTGCGGGTAGAGCAGCACCAGGTTTGTGGGCCAGAAGGCTTTGCCCAGATAGTGAGCGTAGGAGATGAGGACAGTCTCCAAGCGCAGGAGCGGGCCAGCCTGGGCAATCGTTATAACCGCGCCGCCCGCCTTTTGAGATTTCATGGTGACGACGGCGATGGCGGCGGAGAGCGCGAGCAGCGGAATTTTTTCGAGGACGAGCCATCCCAGCGAAGCTCGCGGGAGCGCGCCTCCACTCAAGGCGCGAGCCTCGGCGGCGGAAGGCCCGGTCGCGGGCAGGCCGTCGGCGGGCGCTCCGCCCAGGCGATGGAGCGGCCAGTAGTCGAACAACAAAAACAGAAACGGCAGGGTGACGATCTGCGACTTGCTGAGCAGGCCCATCGTAAACAAGAGCGCGACCAGCGCATAGCGGGTGAGCCTGGGCTGGCGGACATATGCGACGTAGGCGTGCAGCGCGAGCAGGCAGAAAAACATGCTGAGGACGTTCTTGCGCTCGGCCGCCCAGGCTACGGATTCGACATTGATGGGATGCAGCGCAAAGAGAGCGGCGACGAACAGGCTACGCCATGGGAATCCAGTGGCGGTTTGGAGCAGCAAAAAAAGAAGAACCGCGTTGGCCGCGTGCAGCAGAACGTTGACTTCATGGTGAGCGGCGGGGTCGAGGCCGAAGAGCTGGCAATCCAGCGCATGGGTGAGCCAGGTCAGCGGGTGGTAATGGGCGCCCTCGAAGGTGGTGAAGGCCCATTTCACCATCGGTGCAGTGAGGCCCGCTTTTATATGCGGGTTGGTAGTGATGTAAGTGCCGTCGTCAAAGTTGAGGAAGCCGTTGTGCGCAACAGGGCTGTAGGCGATAACCACGACGGCGATTAGCAGCAGCGCCATCGGGAGCGTGCGCTTCCCAGGCGAGAGAAACAGCCCGGACCGAGGGGCTCGCGGTTCTGCGGGCTGTTTTGCAATGGCTGCTACGGCAGGCGCACTCATGGATAAAACGATTTTCAACCAGCGAAGGAGGGTTCGGCGACAAGGAACCGAGCGGACGGGTGCCTTTGGTCACGACCTGGGCGGCGGTGTGGAACATGCCGGTGCCGCACCGAGAACGGTTTAGTCAGACGCCAGGATTACTTCGACTACCTTCCCGGCGGGTGCGTTTAAGCGCGTCATCACGCCGTCTTTCTCAGCGTGGACCTCGACCATCTGGCCATTGCCGGCGTGCGCGGGCAGGATGAAGTTCCCCTTGCTGTCGGTGATGGTCGCCTCGGGATAACCGGCGACCGAAACGGTTGCGCCCGATACTGCGGCCATTTTCTCGTCGACCACGACTCCTTTGATTCTGGCTGAGGTTTCGGCAGCAAGGGGAATGGTGACGGTGGGGTAATAATCGTTGGCCAGGATAAGAGTGGAAGCGCCGCTCAGAAACTCATCCTTGACGTGCGCAGAGAAGGTCACCTTGCCATCCGCGGGGCGGGTTTGGGGCGGAACTTCGAGCCGCCATCCTCCTTCGGAGATTTTCATCTCGGAGCCATGCGAGGATCTCAACTGGGCATAGTAGACCGGCGACCCGTCGGGACGGACCAGAAGAACCTGAATGTGATACACGCCGCGCGATTGGACAGTGCGGTTGACGGCGAGCGGAACAACTCCGAGAGCAACGAGAAGAACAGCCGCGACGGAGCCAACGACTGGGCG
>PLHN01000189.1 GCA_003139975.1 Acidobacteriaceae bacterium | reverse complement strand
AGATTGAAGACGGGAGAGACCGAGACCAGGTCCATGTTGGCTTCGTAGTAGGCCTCGAGGGTGCCTACGTCGCGCCAATAGAGCGCTTCTTTCTTATTTTCGTCGACAAAATTGAAGGAGAAGACGCGATAGTCGCCGAGCATTCTGGGAAGAATGTCTTTGCCGAAATCGTGGCTCGAAGTGGCATCCTCGGCGTCTTTGAGGAGGACGGGAATGAGCACGTCGGTATTGAAGATATAACCGCCCATGGAGGCGGAAATCTTGGTGGCGTCGTAGGGCGAGCGGATCGGGGTTTCCTGGGGCTTTTCGATGAAGTTGACGATGCGGCTTTCATGGTCGATATCGACCACGCCAAAGTGGCGGCATTCGGCGGGTTCGGTGAGCAGGGTGGCGACGGTGACGTCGGCGGCGGAATCATTGTGCTGCTTGAGCATGCGGCCGTAGTTCATTTTGTAAATATGGTCGCCGGAGAGAATGAGGACGTGCTTGGGCTGCTCGGAGCCGATGGAATAGATGTTCTGGTAAACGGCGTCGGCGGTGCCCATATACCAGTTGTCGCTGACGCGCTTCATGGGCGGGAGGATCTCGATGAACTCGCCGATTTCGCGGCCGAAGATGTTCCAGCCCTCGCGGATCTGGCGGTTGAGGGAAAGCGCCTTGTACTGGGTGAGGATGTAAACGCGGCGCAGACCGGAGTTGACGCAGTTGGAGAGAGTGACGTCGATGATGCGGTAAATGCCGCCAAAAGTGACGGCGGGCTTGGCGCGATCGCGCGTGAGGGGGTAAAGGCGCTCGCCGGCGCCTCCAGCCAAGAGGACTCCGAGGGTATCTTTCATGGGAACACCGTCATCGTCGCACCGCGGGGTTGCAGTGGGCGCGGGCTCGGGGCCCGGTCCAACGGGTCATACTAGCACAGGGGTACGGGGCGGAGCGTTGGCACTCGGGGGCAATATGCGGTTGGCGGAATTTTGGGTTTGGATTCGGGAAAGGCCCACCTTAACGCCTGAACCCACCCTAACGCCGCGCAAAACGCGGCGTTAGGATTGATTGGATAAGAACGAAGGCTCGATCAACCCGGTAGTCTTGGTTTGAGGACTAAGGCTTCTGGGGAGGAAGGAGCCTTCGCATGATGATTATAGGATGTGATTTCCATCCCAGCTGGCAACAAGTGAGTTGGCTGGACAGCGAGACGGGGGAAACCGGCGAGCAGAAACTGGTGCATGCCAGTGGTGACGCCAAAGTGTTTTATCAGCAACTGGTGGCGCCGGTACTGATCGGCATGGAAGCGACGGGCAACAGTCAATGGTTCATCGAACTGGTCGAGGACTTGGGACACGAGATCTGGATCGGAGATGCGGCGCAGATCCGGGCCAGTTATGTGCGCAAGCAGAAGACGGACAAGCGGGATGCGGCCCACATTCTGAAACTGGTGGTGGAAGGCCGGTTTCCGAAGTTGTGGAACCCAGATCGAGAGCAGCGCGATCTGCGGCAGTTGGTGCTGCATCGGCACAAACTGGTGGAGATCCGAAGCCGAGTCAAAAACGAACTGCAACACCTTTCCATGAATAAGGGGATGCAGAAGAAGCGCACGCTGTGGAGCCAGGCGGGACAGAAGATGCTTCGGGAACTGCCGTTGAAACCGTGGGCGTCGTGCCGGCGGGAAGATTTGCTGGGGCTGCTCGGGATGTTGAACCAGCAGGTCGGCACACTGGACGCGGCGGTGCAGAAAACCGCCGAGGAGAACCCGCAGGCCAAGCTGCTGATGACGCAACCGGGAGTCGGTCCGAACACGGCTCTGGCGTTTGTGTTGACCATCGGCGACGTAAGCCGCTTTCCCCGAGGCAAGCAGGTGGCGAGTTATCTGGGATTGATTCCGCGCGAGGAAAGTTCGGGCGGACGGCAGAAGCTGGGCGCAATCAGCAAGCAAGGCAACTGCATGCTGCGTTCGTTGCTGGTGGAAGCGGCACAGATTGCGGTGCGCTTCGATCCCGGATATCGCAAGCAGTATCTGCATCGCTGTCATCAGAAGCCGAAGGGAGTGGCGAAAGTGGCAGCGGCGCGCAAGTTAGCCGTACGACTCTACTGGATGCTGCGCACGCAAGTGGGATATCCAGAGATCGTTCGCATCGAGAGCAGCCCGCGGGTGCCCCTGGTCGGCGCAAGCTAGACCGCTGGACTGATTGGGCGCTCTCGCATCCCGCGCGAGGTGGGATGTTCGCATAAAAGAATCATGGTCGAGGTTTAGGCCGTATCGATGGTTGGTGGAACGATCTCCACCGAAAGTGATTCAGCGTGAGATTTCCAGAGCCTTGGTCCTCAACCTCTCTCTGGTACGACGAAACAGGCGGTGCTTTCGCACCGCCCAGGATAACTATGCCTTGACAGAACCTTCGTTCTTATCGAGGGGCACCCTCGGGTTCTTTTGGTGGTTCTTAGCAGCGGACGATCTTGTCGCTCTTGATGCCTCTGGTTGCGTTGCGGGAATCGACGACCAGCTTGGAGTCGTTCACGATCTTCTTGTAGTCGTAATCGGTATGGTCGGTGACGATGAGCACGCAATCGTATTTGCCGAGATTGTCGAGCGGGGCGCACTTCATCTGCAGATCGTATTTACGGCCGCGGCCTACGAAGGGGAAGTAGGGATCGTTGTAGCTGACGGTCGCGCCTTCTTTTTGCAGCAGTTCGATGATGGTGAGAGCGGGCGATTCGCGGAGATCGTCGATGTCCTTCTTATATGCGACGCCGAGGACCAGGACCTTCGATCCGTTGATGGCTTTCTGGTGCTTGTTGAGCGCGCTGATGGTGGCGGCGATCACGTGATAGGGCATGGCTACGTTGACTTCGCCAGCCAGTTCGATGAACTTGGTGCGGAAATCGAACTCCTTGGCTTTCCAGGAGAGATAGAAGGGATCGACGGGAATGCAGTGGCCGCCGAGACCGGGGCCGGGATAGAACGGATGGAAGCCAAAAGGCTTGGTGGCGGCGGCGTCGATGATCTCCCAGATATCGAGATTCATGCGCAGGCAGAGCATTTTGAGCTCGTTGACGAGCGCGATGTTNNGCGATGTTGACGCAGCGGTAGATGTTTTCGAGCAGCTTGGTCATCTCGGCGGCGGCGGGCGAAGAGACGGGAACGGTGCGGTGGAAAATCGAGCCATAGAAGCCGGCGGCGATTTCACTGGCCTGCGGATCGACGCCGCCGATGACCTTCGGAATATCGGGGCGGGCGACCTGGGTGTTGCCGGGATCTTCGCGCTCGGGTGAGAAGGCAACCCAGAATTCGTTTTCGGCGGCATTGCCGGTGCGCGAAACCTTGAGGTCAGCCTTGTTGCCCTTCTCGAGAATCGGGATCAGGACTTCCTCGGTGGTGCCGGGGTAGGTAGTGCTTTCGAGAATGACGATCTGGCCGGCGCGCAGATGCGGCGCTACGGATTTGGCGGTGTCGGTGATGTAGCTGAGGTCGGGCTCGTGATATTCGTTGAGCGGGGTGGGGACGCAGATGATGATGGCGTCCATTTGGCTGATCTGAGAATAATTGGACGTCGCATTGAAGCCGTTGGCTTTGGCGGCTGCGATCTCTTCGGGTGTGATGCGAAAAATATAGGTGCCGCCCTGGGCGAGGGTATCGACCTTGCGCTGATCGATGTCGAAGCCGGTGACGGCAAACTACTGTTCGCTGAAGAGCAGGGCCAGCGGCAGTCCGACGTAGCCGAGGCCGATGATTCCGACCCGNNACGTAGCCGAGGCCGATGATGCCTACGCGTGCCTGGCGAGCTGCGATGCGGGCTTTGAGGTCAGAAAACAGGGAAGAAGCGGTCAAATTAGTAGTCATAAGCTTGTTTGAATTTTAGCACCCTGAGGTTGGGAGTTCTTGCGCAACATTCAATTGTCCTATGGTTCCAGCGGGTATCGGTCGGACAGGAGAATGGAGCGATTACTGGAGTAACGGCATTCGACGGGGAGTGGGCTTCCTTAGTAACATGCGCGTGAGATGAGATTCTTCCGGTTGCTGATTGTGGTGGTCGTGGTGGGGGTGCTGCTGGCGACGCAGGCGGCGCGGTATCTGGTGGTCGATCACCCCGAAGAATCCGATGCCATCGTGGTGCTGGCCGGGGAAACGGGCAGGCGGCCGGCGCGAGCGCTGGAACTGCTGCGCCAGGGCCTGGCGCCGCGGATTTTTCTGGATGCGGAGGCCGGGGAACAGGTCTTCGACGAAACGCTGACCGAGATTGCGCAGAGATACATCAACAGTTTGCCGGAAGCGAGTGTTATCTCGGTGTGCGCGATTGAGGGGCGGTCGACGGGCGCCGAAACGGCGGACGTGGCGCGCTGTCTGCAACCGCTGGGGGCGCATCGTGTGTTGATCGTGACTTCGGACTATCACTCGCGGCGCGCGCTGACGATCTTCAGGCACCGGCTGCCACAATACCAGTGGAGCATGGCGGCGGCGCATAATCCGGCAGCGTTTGGGGATGCGTGGTGGACACACCGGGAANNAGCCAGTAACCAGTTGCCAGTAACCCGGAGTTGGGTTGAACCGATACTGGATACCAGGTACTGGGTACTGGCAACTTTTTTCTTCTTGCGATAGTTTGAAGGCTCGTCATATTGGAGGGGTCATGGGACAAGTCACGATTACGGTACGGCCGAACGGGCCTTTGCGGGTGGACGATCCTAACGGGATGGTCGATGTGGTCGATGCCGAGGGCAACAAGTACGATACGACGGGGAAGCCGGCGTTTTCGCTTTGCCGGTGCGGCGCGTCAGCGAACCGGCCGTTTTGCGATGGCAGCCATAAAGCCTCGTTCCAGGCGCCGGACACGGCGGTGAAGCCTCAGGGGTGACGGGTAACTCACGTTTGCACTCGCGCTACCCGACGAAGCCTTCGGG
>PLHN01000230.1:10331-10579 GCA_003139975.1 Acidobacteriaceae bacterium | reverse complement strand
GTGCGGTGTAACCAAGTCAAGAAAAGGAATATTCTGCGTAGAATTCACCGGGTTGCCCCCACTTCAATTTGACGCGAGATCCTCGCCGGAACGCCAGTCACAATGGTATTGGCGGGTACATCATTGGTAACTACAGCTCCCGCCCCCACGATGGCGTTTTCTCCGATCGTGGTGTTCGCCAGGATGGTCGCGCCCGAACCGATCGACGCGCCCTTTTTCACCAGTGTCCGTTCCACCTTCCAGTCGGC
>PLHN01000230.1:3610-10277 GCA_003139975.1 Acidobacteriaceae bacterium | reverse complement strand
TCGCCAATCTCGCAACCATAAAGATTGATAAACTTGGAAAGCTTCACGCCTTCGCCAAGCTTTACATCCGGGGCAATACAGACAAATTGATCCATCTTCGGCAAGTTCCTCATTGGGGTTGGTATGGGTTGGGATGAAACTGAGGGCAGCGAGGCTGCTGCCGCAAATCTATCCGGTTCGTCTTAACCAGCGTTTGGTCTGCCGGATTAATCGGTCTTCTGCTCAAAGCGGGAAGCGTTCACCGGATCACGGGATGCCTGCCCGTTTCCCCGGTTCTTGGCGGACCCATCGCCGGCGTGCGCGGACTGGTCCGGGTGCCGCATTCGGCGATGGCCATTTCCGTTGCCATTGCCGCTCAGGTGCCCATTTCCGTTGATTTTGTCGTTGGCTTTGGCATTGCTGTTGGTGTTGCCCGCTGCCGTCACCCCGCCGGCTACACCGTTCCCGCCGTAAAATTGCTCGGCTTCGGTGGAACCGCGCAACGCCAGCGTGGAAGCCATCCCGCCGGTGATGGTCTGCTGCACGGCGTCGAAGTATCCTGTGCCCGCAAAGCGCTGGTGCTTTACGGCCTCATACCCGAAATCGCGCTCCCGGCCGAACTCCTTTTCCTGCAGCCGCGAGTAGGCCGCCATTCCGTTTTCTTTGTAGGCGCGCGCCAGATCGAACATCGATAGGTTCAGCGCATGGAATCCAGCCAGGGTCACAAACTGGAATCGGTATCCCATCGCGCCCAGTTCCTGCTGGAACCTGGCAAGCGTCGCATCATCAAGATGCTTCTTCCAGTTAAACGACGGCGAGCAGTTATACGCCAGAATCTTGCCGGGATACTGCGCCAGCACCGCCTCGGCGAATTCCCGCGCATCGGCGAGGTCCGGGGTTGAGGTCTCGCACCAGATCAAGTCTGCGTATGGCGCATACGCCAAACCCCGCGCAATCGCCGCCTCGATGCCTTTGCGGATCACAAACAAGCCTTCCTCGTTGCGCTCGCCGGTCATAAACTCGTGGTCAAATGGATCGGCATCGCTGGTTAACAGGCCCGCACTTTCCGCATCCGTGCGCGCCATAATCAGCGTCGGAACTCCCATTACATCGGCAGCCAGACGCGCGGCAACCAGCCGCTGCACCGCTTCTTTCGTCGGAACCAGAACTTTCCCGCCCAAGTGACCGCATTTCTTCGCCGACGAAGACTGATCTTCGAAGTGCACACACGCAACTCCGGCTTCAATCATCGCCTTCATCAGTTCAAACGAATTCAGCGTTCCCCCGAACCCCGTGTCCCCGTCGGCGACCAGAGGTGCAAACCAGTGGACGTCATTGTTGCCCTGCTCATGCGCAATCTGGTCCGCCCGCACCAGCGCCTGGTTGAGCCGCGCCGCCAGTTTCGGAACCGAATCCGAGGGATACAGGTTCAGATCCGGATACATCGTACCTGCTTCGTTGGCGTCGGCCGCCGCCTGCCAGCCGCTCACGTAGATCGCCTTGAGGCCGGCTTTCACCTGCTGCACGGCCTGGTTCCCGGTCATCGCGCCGAGCGCCGGCACGTAGGTGTCCGAGTGCAGCAGACCCCACAGCCGCTCCGCTCCGAGGCGCGCCAAAGTATGCTCAATCTCAATCGATCCCCGCAGCCGATAGACATCGCTTGCCGTGTAGGGCCGAACCACTCCGCGCCACCGCGGGTCATTTGCCCATAGCTCGTTCAAAGTTTGCATGCCGGTTGTTTTCATGGAGTGCTCCTAGGAGTTGTAACGTGCGGTCAACCTGAGATTAGAGAGTACGGATGGCTTTTTGCCGCTCCCACGCGGCCCTTTGTTGTTGCGCCCGGTCCTGGGCTGCCTGCAGATTTCTCTTCGCGCCCCCGATTAGCTTCTGCGCCAGCCCGCGAACCGTCGTGTAGTCGAAAAGATCGACGACCTGAATCTGAGCGTCGACTGCTTTCTGCAATTCAGCGTGCACTTCAAGCAGCGCGAGCGAGTCGCCCCCGATGTCGAAGAAATTGACTTCAAGGCCGACTTCCGGCAACCCCAGGACTTTTCCCCACACGGCCGCGATTTTCTGCTCTAGTTCTGTCTTCGTGTCAGACGCCTTGCTTGTAACCGCCGCCTGCTCGATGCCCGGCGACGGAAGCGCGCCCCGATCCAGTTTCCCGTTGGGCGAAAGCGGCAGCACATCCAAACTCATCAGCGCGCTGGGCAACATGTATGAAGGAAGTTTCTGTTCCAGATAGGCGCGCAGCTCAGTGGCCGAGTATGTCCCATTCCGCGGAACCACGTATGCCAGCAGCTTTTTCTGACCCGGGCCATCCTGTCGCGCAATCACAGCCGCATTCTTGACATCCGGGTGCGCGATCAGCGCCGCTTCGATCTCACCCAATTCAATGCGGTAGCCGCTGATTTTGACCTGATTGTCGATGCGGCCAAGAAACTCGATCACCCCGTCCGCGCGATAACGGGCGAGATCGCCGGTCTTATAAAGCTTCGCGTTCGGATCGTCCCTGAACGGATTCCGGATAAACCGCTCCGCCGTAAGTTCGGGCTGGTTCAGGTATCCGCGCGCCACGCCATCCCCGCCCGCGTACAGTTCGCCTTCTTCTCCCACCGCAACGGGCTCATAATTTGCGTCCAGTAGATACACCTGCGTATTCGCGATCGGCCGCCCGATCGGGATCGACGTGCCTTCTACATCTTCTGCCGTGATGGTGTGGCAGCACGTAAACGTGGTGTCCTCGGTCGGCCCATAACCATTGACCAGCCGGCAATGTGGAAGACCTTTCAAAGCCTCCTTCACATGCGGAACCGAGAGCGCATCGCCGCCCGCCAGCAATTGGCGCAGTGCTTTGAGATCGTCAAGACGCTGCTCGACCATTAGATTAAAGAGTCCCGCCGTCAACCACGCCGTGGTCACGCCGTGCTTGCGAATCTCTGCTCCGATCTCGTCCAGCGAATGAGTACATGGCGAGGCAACAGCGACGCATCCACCGTTGAGAAGCGGTCCCCAGATTTCGAGTGTCGACGCATCGAACGAAACCGGCGAGAACTGCAGAAACACGTCGTTTTCGCCGAACTCCAGAAAGTTGGTGTGCTTTACCAGCCGCACGACCGCGCGGTGCGGCACCATCACACCTTTCGGCCGGCCTGTTGAACCGGATGTGTACATCACATACGCTAGACCGTCCGGGCTGGTGAGATTTTCCGGGTTCGTTTTGCTTTTCCCGTTAATTTCTCCGGCGTCGCCATCTAACGTCACCAGTTGAGCTTGCAGCCAGTCTTGACCGGAAAGCCGCTCGAGTGCCTTCCGTCCCACAACCAAGACCGGCGCTTTTGTGTCCGACGCCATGAACGCCAGCCTTTCCGCCGGATAGTTCAGATCGAGCGGCACAAAAGCTCCTCCGGCTTTCAGGATCCCCAGTAACGCGATTACCATTTCGAGCGAGCGGTCGATCGCCGTTCCCACCATCACTTCCGGTCCCACGCCCAGTTCGCGCAGCCGGTGGGCTAACTGGTTGGCTCGCTCGTTCAGCTCTCGGTAAGTCAGCTCCCGATCCTCGAACCGCACCGCGACCGCGTTAGGCCGGCGTGCCGCCTCCTCTTCAAACACCTGGTGGATGCACAGATCGCGGGGATAGTCCGAAGTGTTGTTATTCCACTCCACGAGAAGCTTGTGTCGTTCTTCCAGGCTCACGGCACCCACGCTGCTGAAACTTCCTGTTATTAGTGGCTTCATGGCAACGAAATGAATTTATGCAGCAAGAAGAATTTCTTTTTCGCCGAACAGCCGCTCGGCAATAATGCCCTTTAGTGCGCACGATTCCAGTAACTTGTTGGACTGCACTATCGGGTGCGATTCCGGCGTGTACTTCACGCTCATCACATAGTTCAGCCACGGTTCCTGGCCCATCGCGTAGACGTAAAGTTCCTTGCAGTGAAACCGCTCCACGATGTCGTTGGCGCGCTCGTAATTCGACCCTGCCAGCCGCCTTGAATGATCCTGCGCACGCTCCATTTTTTCCGTAAGCAGCGGACCGTATAACCATGACATCGGCGCACCGGCGCACTCCATTCCCAGGAACACAACATCCACATCGCCGATTTCGTCGTGCACATGCTTGTACATCTCCGGGCAGATATTGCAGGAATCGGCGGCGAACAACAGCGAGTGCCCGTTCACCCGGATGAGATATGCCAGCTTGGTTCGAATGTCGAGATCGCCATGTTCTCCCAGAAATGGCAAAGTCGTCAGATGAAGCGCCCCAAACTGCGCTTCTTCCATCTCCTCCATCTCCACCACGTTCTTGAACCCGCATTGCTCGAGGATCAGCTTCATCGACGGATCCTGCAAGGCGCCGCCGGCATTCTTAGGGACGACGATCGTGCGTATCTTCGAGCGCAATTGGAGCAAAGTTTCGAACAGCAAGTGATCTTGATGATTGTGCGTAATCAAAACGCAATCAATCACCTCGGGCAGGTCTTCATACGTATAACGGGAAATGTTGTTTTCGTAGGTGTAACTCAGAACCGGATCGGTAAGAATGCTCGCGCCTGCGGCCTCGACCAGAATGCAGGCATGTCCGAAATACCGCCAGCGCGCACCCCTGCCGTCATAAGGCTGATATTTTCTGGCCGGATGCGCGCTCAGAAAGCTGCGCAAAACCCGGTCGTCCCCGTCGGTCAACTCAAGCCGATCTTTGATCGCCGCAAGAGAACCAGATTTCGTTTTCAGCTGAAAGAGAAAATCCAGCTGCTCGCTGGCAAATGGAATTTGCAGATGAACTTTTCCCGGCTCCTTAAAACGGGGCGTGCTCAGCACGAACGGCCGCTCGTCCTCGGTGATCAGGGAAAGCATGAGGCTTTGCAGTTTCGGGTTGTAAAAGCGGCTCTTGTAGAGCAACCGCTCGAACAGCCGGAACGAAGGGTGGTTGTGCAGATCGTAGACAAGTTCCACATATCCGCGCAGCGGCTCGGGAACGAGCGCGTAGAGCGACTCCAGCGAATATCCCTTGGCATTCGCCTTCAACATGGCGTCGACTTCGCAGATTGCGCGCGACAGTTCAGCCAGCGGACTGTTTCGCGTCTCATCCGCGAGTTGCTGCACACACTCCAGGCGATCCGCAGGCAGATCCATAAACGGGCCGCCCAGCAACTTTGGATTCCGCACTGCCGCGGCATGCGCCGCAGGGGACTGAATGAACGAATCCATGATGCGCAGGTGCCGTTCGGTCTCGTTGCGTGCCGCCGTGGCTGGAGGAATCAGGTGCGACCAGGCGTACCAATGGTGCACCAGCGGCTCCACGACCACGTTCGGAAGTAGATAGAATTCTTCAGCCATGCAGTTCTTGTGCCGTGGCACGCCTAGACGTAAACAAGTTCCCCCCGCTTGGCCAGTGATTTGTTCGCCGCTTCCAGCATCCGAACCACTTTCAATCCGGCGCAACCGTTGTTAAAGGGTTTTTCGTTCTTCTTGATGCAATCGACGAAGTACTGCAGCTCCAAGCGCAACGCTTCTACCTGCTCCACCTGCGGAGCCCACATGTCGCCCGATCGGTAACTGACCAGCAGGTTGTACACGCCTTCCTGGCTTTTGACGTCCACGCCTTTGTCATAAATCTTCAACTTCTCGTCGGCTTCCAGATCGTTCCAAACCAGCATTTTCTTTTCGCCGCCGATCAGCGTGGTTCGAACCTTGACCGGAGAAATCCAGTTCACGTTGACGTGCGCAATCATCTTGTCCGGATAGTAGGCCGTGATGAACGCAATGTCCTCGTGCCCGTTAAGGTGCGATTGCCCGGTCGCCGAAATCGCCTCCGCATCCTCGTGCAACAGGTGGTTCATGATCGACAGGTCATGCGGCGCCAGGTCCCAGACCACGTTGCAGTCATGTTGAAACAGACCCAGGTTCACCCGCGTCGAATCGTAGTAGTAGAGTTTGCCGAGCGTTCCCTCGGCGAGCAGCTTTTGAATTTTTCGCACCGCCCCGGTGAACAGGAAGGTGTGGTCCACCATAATCTGCAGTTTTTTTTGCTCGGCAAGGTTGATCAGTGCTTCTCCTTGAGCCGAGTTGCTCGTGAACGGCTTCTCCACAAACACATGTTTCCCGTTTTCGAGCGCCGCCTTTGCCAGTTCATAGTGCGTCCACACTGGCGTGATCACGGCAATCGCATCCACATCCGGCGATGTCATCAGTTCCTTGTAGTCCGAATAAACCGGAATGCCGGGATGAGATCCCTGCATCCTTTTGCGGCAAGCCGCGCTCTGATCGCACACACCGACTACTTGACATCCTTCGAGGGCCCGCAGATTCCTCACGATATTCGGCCCCCAATACCCATAGCCGATAACTCCGAACCTCAGCATAAGATTCACCTTGGATGATCCGTTGTCGCCCGGGGCGGGGGAAATCGGCGGGCAGTGAAAAAGGAATGGACTGATATGGAATTAAGACGATGAGCGAAGACCAATCAGCAGGCGCCGTCTCCGCCGATGACGGCTTTCGGTGTCTGCAAAAGTATTTTCAGGTCGAGCAGCGGAGAGCATTCCCTCGCGTAGCGCAGGTCCAGCCGCACCATGTCGTCGAACTCCACCCGGCTGCGCCCATAGACCTGCCAGAGCCCGGTGATTCCCGGCTTGGCTTCGAGCAGCCGGCGGCGGTGCCAGGTGGCGTAGGCTTCCACTTC
>PLHN01000230.1:0-3605 GCA_003139975.1 Acidobacteriaceae bacterium | reverse complement strand
GGCGTGATCCGCGGATCGTTGGTCAGCTTGAATACTCCGGCGCCATTGCCGCTGGCGGGTTTCTTGTCCGCCTTCCCTTCGATCAACTGGCGCACGTATTCCCGGTGCTCGCTCGAATCGTTGTTCACATACATGGAGCGGAACTTCAAAAACGTGAAGGGCGTCCCGTGCTCCCCAATCCGCTTCTGCCGGAACAGCACCGGACCACGAGATGTCAGTTTGATCGCCGCCGCGATCATCAGGAAAACCGGCGATAACAGCGCCAGCAGCGCCAAGCTTCCAAATAAGTCAATCATGCGCTTCAGCGCCCGCCCAAAGCGGTTTTCTTTTTGGCGTTTTTCCAGATCCGGGTACAGCGTCGGATTGCTGGGACGGTTTGGATCCTGCACGTCCCAATCGTCGGGAAAAACGTGAAATGAAAACTTGATGCGGCTGAATTGTTCCGCATCCAGCCGCTCCCGCAGCACGGAGCCAAGGCGCGCCAGAATCGTGCTCAACACCAGATTGTTATCCAGAACGATTTCCGTAAACATGACGCCGATGATGGCACCTTCTTTATGCCAGCCGGTGACATCGGTCTCACGCGTCGCCCCTTGCAAAGCGCCCAGCAAATCCATCAGTACCGGGTCGCGCCGGTCGCCCGATCCGGCTGCATCATTGCCGGCACAGGTATCCACCAGGAGCAGCACAAACGGCCGCTGTGAGCGCTCGCTGCGCTTGCGCTCCAATGAGATCATCCTGTGAAACGAATCTTCGCTCAACACTTCAGCGCCTCCCACAGGCGCTTGCGATTGCCGGATTCGTACGGAAGATCGGATCGAATCTGTCGGACGGGTTGCCACGTGAAACTCCTTCGCGAGCCGCCCTGTTAACCAGGTGGCCTAGCAGTTCTACTGTGCAAGGGGGAAATTACAATCCTAGGGGGGAACTAGGTTCAAAGCTCAGGTTCGTTACAAGTGTTACCAGGCCATCTTACTCCGGCTCAGGAGCGCTCACAACCTCGATCTTGCCGGAATTCCGCGCGCTCCCGCGCTCTTGGGCGTAGCGCGAATAGTAGTCTTTGTGCTCGTTCGAACTGCAGCTATTCACCACAACGCCCAGCAATCGTGAGCTCTCAAAAGAACTGATTGCCTTCTCGACGGTCTTTTTCTCGCTGACGCCTTCGCGAATTACAACCAGCACTCCATCCGCCAGCTTCATCCAGTAGCTTGTTTCCGCCACCGGGGTTACAGGAGGCGTATCAATAATAATCCAGTCAAAAAATGTCCCGGCGCGCTCCAGCAACTCTCCAACCCGTCCCGCCTGCATTAACTCCAGTGGATTGTCGGCTGTGCGGCCAGCGGGCATAAACCACAAACCGGAGCCCGAGATCTTGTATACGGCCTCGCCAAGTTCCAGTTCTCCGGCGAGGCATTCGCTCAGCCCCGGCAACGAGCGACCAAACCCAAAGCGATCGGCTAAGGTCGGCCGGCGCAGGTCGCCGTCCACCAGCAGCGTCTTCAGAACTTTGCTGCGCGCCTGGTTCAATGCCAGATTTGCCGCCACCAGGCTCTTCCCTTCCTGGGGTGCCGTGCCCGTCACCACCACCCGTTTCAGCTTGCGCCGCTCGCGAAGATGACGCAGCTTCAAACCCAGCACGCGAAACTGCTCCGCCGCCGGGCTTCCCTGGTCCGACATGCATATCAGCCGCGAATTGGACGTGAGCTTCGGCACGATCACCCGCGACTGGGCAAACGTCTCCGTTCCCACTTTATCCGGCTCCAATGCGGGGGCCGCTGGCAAGGGAGGTATAGCTTCCGTTTGCTCAGCCTTCGCCTCCGCGCGGTCCAATTCCTGCAGCAGATCGGCAACCGATTCTGCGGGCACAGGTGCAGTTGTTCCCGTCCGTTCGGCTTCGGCCCGTTGCAGCGCTTCGAATATGTAGCTCATAAACTTCTCTCTTTACTGCAATCGTCCTTTCGGATCCACCGGCCCTTGCATGCGATCACGCACGTCGAGCAGCATCTTCACAGCCCGTAGCAGGTTCTCATCGTCGGCTCCGTGCGCCACCTTCGCGGTCCCGTTGTTCTTGTCCGATGTCACCCCGAGCCGCAAATCGCTGGCCACACCGTGGACGATCGGGGCCGTTACAACAGCTTCCTGTTTCGCATAGCCTGCGAGCAGCGCATTCTCGCAGATCGTATTAATCAGCCGCGGAATTCCTTTCGAATGTTGGTGCACAGCCGCGATGGCTTCTTCCTCAAAAATCGGCGGCCCTCCATTGAGCCCCGCAATTGTCAGACGGCGGCGCATGTACTCGCCGGTTTCGTGCAGGTTCAGGCAATCCAAACGGCAACGCAGTGCGACCCGCTGCTTGAGTTGCCGCAATTCGTGGGAATCGAGCTTCTGGTCCAGTTCCGGCTGGCCCGCGAGCACAATCTGCAACAGCTTTTGCTGCGATGTTTCCAGGTTGGTGAGCAGCCGGATCTCTTCGAGAACCTCTGCAGACAGATGGTGCGCTTCGTCCACCACCAGCAAGGTTGTCAAACCATGCTGATGTCTCTGCAGCAGGAACTCGTTCAATATGTGGATCAACTCGTCTTTCGCTTTGCCGGCGCTCGGCAACCCGAAGTCGCCCGCGATATAGCGCACAAACTCCAGCGGCGACAGGCTGGGATTGAAAATCAGGGCAAACGCCGTATCTCTCCGTTGCAGCAGCCCCAGCAGCGAACGCAGCAGCAGAGTCTTCCCGGTCCCCACCTCCCCGGTCAGAACCACAAATCCCCGATGCGCCGTGACGCCGTAGTACAGGGTCGCCAGCGCCTCGTTATGCCGGGTCGTCGGAAACAGAAACGAGGGGTCGGGGGTAATTTCGAACGGATTTCGCTGCAGTCGATAGAAGGCTTTGTACATGATTTCGTCTTATCAGATCGGCAGAAGATCTAGCCGTAGAAATAGGTCACTGCCGACCCAATCAGGATACATCCAGCTATCCCGGCCGCGGCCACACTTGCCACCCAGGCAGATCGGCGATTCAGCCGCTGTTCCAGCGGGGTTTCGATGGGAGGGATTTCCGCAATGACTTCGAACGGCATCCGCCGCCTGATCTCTCGCTCGCTGTATATCTTGCCGCTCAACATCTCTCGACCCACTGCGAGGCCGGCGCCCAAAACAAGGCCTGCCGCCAACCCGGCCCCGAGAAATACCAAGCGCTTCGGCTTCGACGGCTTGGCCGGAAGACTCGGGGGATCGAGCATGCGGAAGTGTTCGCCCTGCTCGGTTTTTTCCAGATCGGTAGCCATTTCCGATTCGTTTTTCTTTTTCAGCAGCGTCTCGTAATCCGCTTTCGACTGATCGTAGTCGCGCGTNNTCCCCTGATACTGGCTAATTTTCGCTTGCAGTTCCTTGATTTCCTGCTGGCGGGTGGCAACTTCCACCCGGTTGGCCTTCAATTGGCTTTCCATCTCCAGGATGGCCGTGCTCTTCGGCCCGCTCGGCGGGGCGTCCGGCGGTTGCGTGTTCCCGCCGCTGGCCCCGCTCTTCATGTCGGCGAGGATCCGGTCCCGAGTCTTCTCCACCCGTGCAATTTGCTCTTTGGTCTTCCGCACGTCGGGATGCTTATCGGT
>PLHN01000281.1 GCA_003139975.1 Acidobacteriaceae bacterium | reverse complement strand
AACCGCAATCAAGGAGAGATCGCACGTACCGGTTACGCACTCACGCAGGCACAGGAGCAGCAGCAAGCGGCCAGCGATACGGTTCTCTCCGATGTTGCTAATGCTTATGCGGCGGTCAGGAGCAACGACGAAGTGGTGCAACTCTATACTTCCGGTTACCTCAAGCAGGCTCAGGATTCGCGCGATATCAGCGAGTATGCGTATAAACGCGGCGCTGCCAGCCTGTTGGATTTTCTCGATGCCGAGCGCAGCTACCGGTCCGTACAGTTGGCCTACCGCCAGGCGCTTGCCTCCTATATGGCCGCGCTGGAGCAGTTGAAGGAAGCGGTAGGGACGAGGAACCTGCCATGAACGTGCGTAGCCATATTTGGCAAAGGGTGGCCGTATGCGTGGCCGTGTCGACGATTATGTTGACGCTGATCGCTTGCCAGGGCGGTCGATCGCGGGTCGCTGCTAACTCCGGCAGCGCTAAAAACTCAAATGATCCCGAACTGTTTACCGTTCCACCGGACCAGATGTCGCATGTCCAGGTACTGACCGTTCAGCCGACAACCTTGACTCGGTCGCTCAGACTGACAGGCGCGGTGGCTTACAACAGTTTTCGGACGACACCGGTCATCTCCCAGGTGAGTGGACCGGTCAGCAGGGTAGTGGTCGTACCAGGGCAGAAAGTGAATCAGGGCGAGCCCATGTTGTACGTCGCGAGTCCGGATTACTCACAGCTCCGCACCAACTATTTAAAGGCTAAGGATGCGTATGCATTGGCACAAAAGGCCAACGCCCGGGCCCAGGACTTGTACCAGCATCACGCCATTGCGGAACAGAATGTCGAGCAGGCGCAGTCGGCCGAGGTCCAGGCCGGCGGCGACCTGGTCGCGGCACAATCTGCATTGAAAGTCATGGGAGTCACCGACCCTGACGCACTCGTGCAGGCCCCCCCCTCTTTTGAGGTGCCGGTAAAGGCGCCGATTGGAGGCTTGGTCGTTGAGCAAGATGTCTCCGCGGGACAACTTATTCAGCCGGGTACGACCCAATGTTTCATGATTTCCGACATCAGCACCGTCTGGGTGCTGGTCAATGTCTATCAAAAGGATTTGCCCTACGTGCGCGTAGGGGATCAGGTCGCAATTCAGACCGATACTTATCCTGAAGTGTTCCATGGGCGCATTGCGTACGTCGCAGCATCCCTCGATCCGAGCACGCGCACGCTGCAGGCCCGCATCGAGACGAACAATCCTGGCGCAAAACTGAAGAAGGATATGTACGTGGTGGCAACTGTAAATGCGGGCACGATCCCAAATGCCATTGCGCTCCCGGATGCTGCCGTCCTGCGCGACACTGAGAATCAGCCTTTCGTCTATGCGCAGGCAACCTCGAACCAGTTTGGCAGACGCTCCGTGACCCTTGGAGAAAGCCTGAACGGAACGACCGAGATAACCAGCGGGCTGCACGCTGGCGACCAAGTCATCGGAAATGGCAGCTTGTTCTTGCAGTTTGCGAATTCGTTGCAGCGCTAGCCGCATTGCATTTGTGAAAGGTACTCCTAAACTTTAGCGAGGATAGTCTCCACCTCTGAATGATCCACCGAATAGTCCAAGCGGCGCTGCGGCAGAGGTTCTTGGTCCTGATGCTGACCGCATTCATCACGGTCGGGGGGATCCTGTCGTTTCAGCGGATGCCGGTGGATGCCTATCCCGACCTCTCGCCTCCGCAGGTCGAAATCATCACCCAATGGCCGGACCATGCCGCCGAAGAAGTCGAACGCTTGGTCACCCTTCCGCTTGAACTCGAGATGAACGGCGTTCCCCATATGGTGGTGATGCGCTCCATTTCGCTCTATGGGTTGTCCGACGTCATCCTGACCTTCGAAGAAAACACCGACGACTATTTCGCGCGCGAGATTGTTTTCGAGCGGCTTGCCCAAGCCACTCTGCCGACCGGCGTGACTCCGTCCCTGTCTCCCCTGTTTAGCCCCAGCGGCCTCGTTTATCGCTATGTGCTCGAAAGTCCCGACCGCTCACCTCAGGAGCTAAAGACCATCGAGGACTGGGTGGTGGAGCGCGCCTATCGTTCCGTTCACGGCGTAGCTGACGACTCAGGCTTTGGGGGGACGGTGATGCAATACCAGGTGCTGCTCGACCCGGCGCGCATCTACGGGTATCACCTGACCATTCCGCAGGTCACGGCTGCCCTGGCAGCCAACAATTCGAATGCGGGCGGCGGCTTTTATTCACAAGGCGGACAGTTCTACTACGTTCGCGGGATCGGGCTGGTAAAGAACACAGAGGACATTGGAAACATCGTGGTCGGCGCCAACAAAGGCGTGCCTATCCGAGTGCGTGACGTAGGAGATGTAGCCATCGGACATGCGCCGCGCCTCGGCCAATTCGGCTTCCAGAAGAATGACGATGTGGTTGAGGGCGTCATTCTGATGCTGCGTGGGGAGCAGACGCAGAACGTCCTCAAGGGAGTTGAAGCAAAAACCGAAGAACTCAACCGCCAGGTTTTGCCGCCCGACGTCAAGATCCATCCTTATTACGATCGCAGCGAACTGGTTGACCTGACCACAGACACGGTGGAAGCAAACTTGCTTCGAGGCATGGTGCTGGTTTTGGTCGTGCTGATTTTCTTTTTGGTCAGCTTTCGCGCCGCCGTCATCGTTGCCCTGACCATTCCCCTCTCGCTTTTGTTTGCCTTCATCGTTCTCCACGCCCACGATGTAGCCGCGAATTTGCTTTCCATCGGCGCAATCGATTTCGGAATCGTCATCGATGGCACCGTGGTGATGATCGAAAACATTTACCGCGAGCTAGCACTGCGGGAAGGGCAGAAGTACAACCTGAACGAAGTCATTCTTGCCGCAGCAAGAGACGTGGATCGGCCGATCTTCTATTCCGTGGCTGTCATCCTCGCCGGCTATCTGCCGATTTACGCCTTGAGCGGACCCTCCGGGAAACTGTTTCACCCCATGGCTGAGACCATGTCATTTGCTTTGGTAGGCGCCCTCATCCTGACACTCACTCTGATCCCGGTGCTCGCCTCCTACTGGTTTAAGAAGGGCGTGCGCGAAAAGCCGAATCGCCCCTTCGAATGGATGAAGCGCAAATACGCAGTTCAGCTCGATTGGGCGCTCGACCGCCCCAAGACTACCATCGCGATCGCGACCTTGATCTTCGTGTCAACCCTGCTCCTGGTGCCCTTTATCGGAGGCGAGTTCATGCCCCACCTCGACGAAGGCGCGCTCTGGGTGCGGGCCACTATGCCCTATACCATCTCTTTTGAGGAGGCCAGTAGCATCGCTCCTCAGATACGGGACATTCTGATGTCTTATCCGCAGGTCACTGTGGTGGGCTCAGAATTAGGCCGGCCCGACGATGGCACCGATCCTACCGGTTTTTTCAACTGCGAGTTCTACGTCGGCCTGAAACCATACAAGGACAAAGCTTGGAAAGGTGAGATTAGCGAGAAAAAGCAGCTGATCGAATCGATCAACAAGAAACTCACTGCGTTTCCCGGGATTATCTTCAACTATACCCAGCCCGCGGAAGATGCCGTGGACGAGGCACTCACCGGCCTCAAGAGTTCCCTGGCGGTCAAAATATACGGTGAAGATCTGAATGTGCTGCAAGACAAAGCGATACAGATCAAGAACACACTCGCCGGTGTGCCCGGCTTCACCGACCTCACAGTTGTCCGCGAACTTGGCCAGCCCAGCCTGCTGGTCGACGTCGATCGCGACAAAATTGCGCGCTACGGGATCAATGTTGCCGATGTTGAAGCTGTGATTTCGGCAGCAGTGGGCGGGCAGGCAGTCACTCAAGTCATTCAAGGGGAAAAGCTGTTCGATCTGGTTGTCCGCATGCAGCCCCAATTCCGTAGCAGCCAGCATGAGATTGGAAACTTATTGGTGGGAACGCCAGATGGGCAGCAGATCCCTCTCAGCCAGCTTGCCAATATCACCCAGGGAAATGGCGCGTCTTTTATTTATCGCGAAAACAACTCTCGCTACATTGGCGTTCAGTACAGCATCGAGGGACGTGACCTGGAACGCGCCGTGCGAGACGCCCAGGCTGCCGTCAAGAAGGCCGTCACACTGCCGCAAGGCTACCGCATGGAATGGGGCGGAGAATACAGCCAGTTTCTCGAAGCCAAATCGCAGATGTACNNCGGTGTTCATCATCTTCATGATCTTGTTCGCGCTCTATGGGAACTTTAAATTCCCGGTCGCGATCGCGCTGGGCGTGATTATGACCGAACCCGTGGGCGCGCTGGTTGCTTTGAAACTCACGCACACCCCCTTCAGCGTTTCCTCGGTCTTGGGTCTTCTGGCGTTGCTCGGTGTTTCAGTGGAGACAGCCGTCATTCTCGTTTCCTACATCAACAAGTTGCGGATCGAGGGAATGGATATCCACACGGCTACACGCGAGGCTTCGCTCTTGCGACTCCGTCCGATCATGATGACGGCCCTCGTCGCCTGCCTTGGATTGCTACCAGCCGCTCTTTCCACCGGCATTGGATCCGATACTCAAAGACCGTTCGCGATTGTCATCGTGGCCGGCCTCATCTCCCGCCTCTTCATCGGATTCTTCGTCAATCCTGTCCTGTACGAGATGGTTGCCCGCGAGGGCGATGTGCTGCAAGTCTAGACGAATGCCGGTGTAAGGACAGTACATTTATCGCATGGATCGTGCCAGGTACTGACAATCCCAGGCGCTAATGATATCCAAATCGACGGCTTGGAGCAGCACATCAAACGCGCGAAGCGCTGCTTGCCTTCGCAAGCCTATTCTTGAAGGACCGAGGATTTATGGCCAAACAGTCCTTTAAAGGCAGGAGAGAAATTCACGACGCGGCAGGGACTCGGGATTCTGTTGGCAACCGGCATTTTTCTGGCAGGGCTCGTATTGCTGCGGATGCTTGGATATCTGGCTTTCGACATGCACTAGCTCTTGGTTTCTTATTCTGTATGCCCAGACGAAATCGTCTTATCGCCTGACAGCGATTCAAAGAGAAGCAGCGAGAGAGTTCTCAGATCAAAAGTTTCATCCGCCCTTCGCAACGTACCCTTCTCGGGATTACCTTGAATCCCAGGTAAGTACAAGGTTGACTGCAAGTAGAGCGGATCGGTATCGACAAACGGGCTTGGGGGGCATCAATCGTGATCTCCCAGAAGAAGACTTCTGGCTAGCGTCGTTGAAAGTGTGTCCGGGGACAACTTTCGGTTTACCTGTAACCGCCAGCAATCGATGCGACAAAGAGTTCGGCCTTATCGCTGGCAAAGTATTGTCGGCCCGTAACGATGGCAAAAAAGAAACCTCTGCAAATTACTTGTTCTTCGAAAGAACCGCGAGCAAACATGTGGGAACGTTGTTTCCGATGATGTATTGAGCGTTTCGCGATCGCTGGCGAAGAGCGGCGCGTCGTAGCTTGCACCACAGAAACATAGGCGTTGCGACTGTTGAGCAAGATCCTTACACTCAATTCGGCGTCCACGTGAATCAGAACACGTTCGGCGGTCTGTCCCTGGCTGGAGTGGCTGGTCA
>PLHN01000297.1:2030-2675 GCA_003139975.1 Acidobacteriaceae bacterium | reverse complement strand
CCATCAATTAGTTCAATATCACTTGGAAGGATGCGGCAAACCAGGTGCGCAAGGTGGTGCTACCGTCTGCGCTTACTGGAATCGACGCCAATGTCGTGGTGATGCTGGGCAACGGATTCCCTTCCGGCTCGCACAAAGTGGGCGCGGCATCCAGCACGCTGATGGAGGGACTTGCGGATGGCGAGATCGTTCCCGGTGAGCACACGATCCTAGGTCCCTCAACGGGCAACTTCGGCATCGGGACAGCCTATATCTCCAAGCTGCTGGGCTTCCGCGCGATCGTGATTATGCCCGACAACATGAGCAAGGAACGCTACGCGCGCATACAGAGGTACGGCGGCGAATTGGAATTGACACCCGGCTCGGAGTCGGACGTGATTTTGACGCTCGAAAAGACGCGCGACNNCATCGCCATGTGACCGGCGGCAGTGCAATTGACGCTGTGAACGGGGTGGGCAACGGGCGCATCGCGGGCTTCACTTCGGCAATAGGGTCGGCAGGAACGATCGCCGCTGGCGATCAGATCAAGAGCGCATTCCCTGAAGCCAAGATCGCCGCACTGGAGCCTTATGAGTGCTCGACACTGGCCAATGGCGGGTATGGCCAGCATCGCATCGAGGGTATCGGCGACAAGATGTGCACGCT
>PLHN01000297.1:1244-1941 GCA_003139975.1 Acidobacteriaceae bacterium | reverse complement strand
GGCATCTGCAATGTGCTGGGCGCGATTAAGCTGGCGAAATATTTGCGTCTGGGCCCCGGCGACAATGTCGTCACCGTGGCAACGGATGGGTTCGACCGCTATCATTCCGTGCTCAAGGATCTGGATAGCCGGTATCTGGAATTGACGCCTGCGGTACTCGACCGCTGGGCATGCGAAATTTTTCTTTGTGCGTCGAGCGAGCATATTTTTGACTTCCGGAAGCCGACGATGAAGGACCGGCTATTCAAGCAGAAGGAACATGACTGGCTGAAGTTCGGATACACGAAGGAATATCTCGCCACGATGCGCAGCCAGAATTTCTGGGACGCACAGTACGCCAAGGTGCAGGAGTACAACCAGAAGATTTGCGCCTTGCGGCCCTCTGCAACCGAGGAGCAACTGCTTTGTTCCAGTTCACGCTGAACAGCAAAAACGCCGCCGTTGACGCAGATAAGAACCTGCTGGAGTATCTGCGCGAGGACGCACGCCTGACTTCAGTGAAGACCGGCTGCGATGAAGGCGTTTGCGGGTCCTGCTCTGTGCTCGTGATTGGCAAGGCGGTGCGTGCGTGCACGCGGACTGTGGCCAAAGTCAATGGGAAATCGGTCACCACGACCGAAGGGCTTTCGGCGCGCGAAAGCGAAGCGTATGCATGGGCCTTTGGCGAAGTTGGCGCCGTGCAGTGCGGTTTCTGCAT
>PLHN01000297.1:0-1149 GCA_003139975.1 Acidobacteriaceae bacterium | reverse complement strand
GAGTTTGTCGACGACATGCAGGTTTCCGGCATGTTGCATGGCGCCGTGCTGCGCGCCAGGTATCCGCGGGCAGTGGTGAAGAAGATCGACATTGCGGCCGCGCGGGCATTTCCCGGCATCGAGGCAGTTCTCACCGCAAAGGATGTGCCCGGCGAACGCCGGCTGGGCCACGTGGTCTACGACTGGCCGGTGATGATCGCTGAGGGCGAGGAGACACGCTATGTGGGCGACGCACTGGCGCTGGTGGCGGCGACGACAAAGGAAGCGGCGCGGGAGGCCGTCGAATTGATTCGCGTGGAATACGAGGAGCGCGAGCCGCTGCTATCGCCGCAAGCAGCATTGGCCGCAGGCGCTCCGCGGCTGCACCCCAACGGAAATGTGCTGGCGACTACAGTGGTGAAGCGAGGCGACGCGGATCGAGCGATCGCCGAATCGCGGCATGTGGTCACGCAATGCTACTCGACCCCGCGCCAGGAGCATGCGTTTCTGGAACCGGAGAGCGCGCTGGCGATGCCTACGCAGCCGGCATCGCTTACGGTGTATACCGCCGGCCAGGGCGTGTACGACGATCATCGCGGCATCGTGGAGATGNNATCGCCGCGAGATTGTGCGCATGCTTGGAATCGCCGACGAGAAGGTGCGCATCGTCAGCAAGTTTGTGGGCGGAGGGTTTGGCGGCAAGGAAGACATGTCCGTGCAGCATCATGCGGCGTTGCTGGCGTGGGTTACGGGCAAGCCGGTGAAGCTGACTCTCAGCCGCGCCGAGAGTTTGCGCGTACATCCCAAGCGGCACCCGATGGAGATGGAATACACCACTGCGTGTGACGCGAACGGAAAGCTCACGGCGGCACGCGTGCGCATTGTGGCCGACACCGGCGCGTACGCGTCGCTGGGCGGGCCGGTGCTGCAGCGCGCCTGTACCCATGCCGCGGGGCCATACCAGATCGACAACGTCGATATTGAGGGCCGCGCGATTTACACCAACAACATCCCTTCCGGCGCGATGCGCGGGTTTGGCGTCACCCAGACCTGCTTCGCAATGGAGGGCAACCTGAACCTGCTGGCTCGCGCGGTCGGGATCTCCCCGTGGGAGATCCGGTTTCGCAATGCCATCGAGCCAGGCGGCGTGCTTTCGAACGGGCAGATCGC
>PLHN01000231.1 GCA_003139975.1 Acidobacteriaceae bacterium | reverse complement strand
ACTATGTTATGGGTAGCCTGCCGTTCACGGTCAAAGTCGCTGTAGCGCTCGTGGGACTAAGCGGCGACAAACAAAAAGGCATTCAATATCTCTATGATGCCTACCACTCCAATGGGGAAACCAGCGTCGACGCCGGCTTGGTCCTGCTTGTCTTCCTGCGACGCGAGCATCGCAACGCTGAGTCGCTTGAAGTTGCCAGAGCACTCGCCCCCCGCTTCCCCCGCAATTATCTTCTGCCTCTCGAGCAGGGCAACCTATTGCGCGTCATGGGTAAGCTCGACCTCGCCGAGCAGCAATATCGCACCGTTTGGCAAAACGGACGCGAGGGGAAATACGGACCCCTGCATTACGAACTGGCGGCGCTCGCACTGGGCGACCTGTTGCGCGGCGAGAAGAAATATGCGGCCGCAGCAGCCGCCTATGAGCAGGTCAGCGAGGTTGCCAATGCTGATCCCGAGTTCCTGCAGAAAGCCAACCTTGGGGCTGGGGAAATGTATGACCAGCTCCAGAACCGCGACCTTGCCGTAAGGAAGTATGCGGCTGTCGTCGCCGTCAACTCCGGCAGCGCCGAGGCGGATAAAGCTCGCCAGAGACTGAAAGTCGCCTACCGGGAGTAGGAGCCTTCGACTCCGCTGGCTGTTCGTAGGGAACAGCAAGCTCCGCTCAGGATGACATGGGAAGATCTCGAACGGCCCCGGCACCCGTCAGCGTTGGAACATTTCCTCGCGCCCGTTCGTATAATGCAGTGTGGGAGGCGACCATGTACTGCAACGCATGCGGCCAAGCCATCGCGGATCAAGCCAATTATTGTTCTCACTGTGGACACACCGTCGGCCATTCTTATTCGGCGACACGGCTGATTCGTCCCCGCTTCGACCGTAAGATCGCGGGCGTATGCGCCGGGGTCGCCCACCATCTCGACCTCGATGTTTCCCTGGTCCGCATCCTCTGGGTCTTCCTGACCTTTGCCGCGGGATTTTTCCCCGGTGTATTTGCCTACATTCTTGCCTGGATCGTCATGCCCGAGGAGCCGGCCGTACTGCCCGCTCCCGCCGGCGGGCAACAGCAGCCGGTTGTGGGCTGAAATCTCCAAGGAATGCCTGAAGGTTTGATACCCTGACAGCGCATGCAAAGCCTGCGCAGCGATGACGCCGAAATTTTCTATGAAGTTCAGGGCCAAGGCCCTGCTGTAGTTCTCCTCCATCCCTTTCCCGTGCACCATGAATTCTGGCTACCTGTAATTCCGGCGCTTGAGTCGCGCTATCGGCTCATCCTTCCCGACCTTCGTGGACACGGCGACTCCGGAGTGGGCCAAGGTCCGGCGCTTATGGCCAAACACGCCGCCGACATCGCCCGCGTCATGGACGCGGCCGGAGTGGGCAAAGCCGCTTTTATCGTGTGCTCCATCGGAGGCTATATCGTGTTCGAATTCTTGAGACGTTTTCGCGCGCGCGTTTCTGCGCTCGCCTTGTGCAACACGCGCCCTCAGCCGGATGCGCCTGAGGCCCGCGCCGATCGCCTGAAGGCTGCCGAGGCAGTTCTGCAGCAGGGAACGGAACAATTTCTGCAGGGAATGATCCCCAAGCTCCTCGGTGCAACCACCGTTTCCTCGCGTCCCGACCTGGTCGAGGGAGCGCTGCGCATGATGCGCAAAATGTCGGCCGAAGATATCAGCCAAGTGCAACGCGGTATGGCCGAGCGTCCCGATTCCGTCCGTGACCTCGAGCACATCAACCTGCCCACGCTAATCGTTATCGGAGAAGAAGACACGTTCTCAACCGTCGCCGATGGCGAACTGATGCGCCAGAACATTCCCGGCAGCCGATTGAAAATCATCCCCAAAGCCGGCCACTACGCGCCCTGGGAGCGCCCGGAAGCCGTCGCGCCGCTGCTGCGCCAGTTTTTGGATTTCGTGCCGTTGATATGACAGGTCTTTAGTTCGAGTCAAAGCCGAGCGCTGAGAGCCAAGTGCCAAGAGCCAAGAGCCAAGAGCCAAACCTGTGATCCTCGTCCTGTGCTCCGGGCGCGGGCTCTGCTAAAATCGCCCCGTCATGATCGAAGCATTCCTGGTTCCAGAAAACACGGTCGTTACTGCCAAGGGAGACGGCCTCGCGCTGGACCTCGGTACGGCTTCCACGCGGGTCTTCCTGCTTAATCTAGGCATTACCGACATCATCGAGCAGGAAGCGCTCGACGTGAGCATCCAAGGTTCCGCCGACAGCACTACATTCGATCCCAAGGCCGTTGCGGCCTTCCCGCAGAAGTTTTATCGCGGAGAAAGCCCCCTGCTCCTCGATCTTTCCACCAAGCCCGAAGTGAAGGCGATCCGCGCCCATTGGGAGGTCAACCGCTGGGGCCGCGGCACGGAAACGCCCAGGTTCGAATTCTGCCTAACTGTCCGCGAAGTGCCGCACGAAATCCTGGCCGAGGCCAATCGCGGACGGAATTAGAGCAGGTTAGAGGTCAGAGGTCAGATTGCAAAGGTAAAGAACAAACTCGTCAGTTGAGGGTTTCACCTTTGCAATCTGACCGCTTACCTCTGACCTCAATCCCGGCTCAACCTTTCCTGAAATTTCGGCTATAGTCTCCTTCATGCCGGGCCCGAAGCTAAGCTCCACTCGCCGCTCATTTCTTCAGACTGCAATCATCGGCGGAACTGCTGCAGGCCTGACCCCAATCTACCCAGCCCTCGCCGCCGCGCGTGCCACAGCTGCGCCCGCCGGCGAGGCTCAGAGCGCTCCATCTGTGAAACCGTTCGAACTCGACGAGATTACGATCGCTGACCTGCAGGACGGCATGAAATCCGGCCAGTTCAACGCTCGATCGCTGACCGAGAAATACCTCGCGCGTATCGAAGAAGTGGACAAGCGGGGCCCGAAGTTAAACAGCGTCATCGAACTGAATCCCGATGCGCCTTCGATTGCCGACGGGCTCGACGAAGAGCGCAAGGCCAAACACCCGCTCGGCCCGCTGCACGGTATTCCCGTGCTCATCAAGGACAACATCGCCACTGACGACCGCATGATGACTACGGCCGGATCGCTGGCGCTCGTGGGAGCGAAAGCGCCGAAAGATTCTTTTCTGGCGCAGAAGTTGCGTGCTGCCGGCGCAGTCATCCTCGGCAAGACCAATTTGAGTGAATGGGCGAACATGCGCTCCAGTCACTCCACCAGCGGTTGGAGCGGTCGTGGTGGCCTGACCCGAAATCCTTACGCCCTCGACCGCAACCCCTGCGGCTCAAGCTCCGGAACTGGCGCCGGGATCTCCGCGAACCTTGCCGCTATCGGCATCGGCACCGAAACCGATGGCTCCATCGTTTGCCCGTCGTCGTCCAATGGGCTTGTCGGAATCAAACCCACGGTTGGCCTCGTCAGCCGCGCAGGAATTATCCCGATTTCGCATTCGCAAGACACCGCCGGCCCCATGTGCCGCACCGTGCGCGATGCCGCCATTCTTCTGAGCGCACTCACCGGAGCCGATCCTGACGACGAGGCAACGGCCGCCAGCGTCGGTAAGGCGCAGATCGACTACGCGCAATACTGCGATCCAAACGGATTGAAAGGCGCGCGCCTCGGCGTGGCCCGAAAATACTTCGGCTTCAGCGACACCGTGGATGCTCTTATGGAGCAGGCGCTCGACGCCATGAAAAAACAGGGCGCGACGCTGGTCGATCCCACCGACATTGAAGCCTTCGGCAAGTTCGACGACACGGAACTGCTCGTGCTGCTCTATGAACTGAAGGCCGACTTGAATACATATCTCTCGCGTCTGTCGGGCGCACCGGTACGCACTCTGAAAGAGGTTATCGACTTCAACGAGCGCAATCGCGAAAAAGAAATGCCCTACTTCGGCCAGGATTTATTTCTAAAGGGCGAGGCGAAGGGGCCGCTCACCGAGAAAGAGTACCTCGATGCGCTGGCGAAGAATCATCAACTGACGCGCACTGAAGGCATTGACGCGCTCATGGACAAGCACCACCTCGATGCCATCGTCGCGCCCACGGGCGGCCCGGCGTGGCTCACCGATCAGGTGAATGGCGACCACTCGACCGGAGGCAGTTCGAACGCCGCCGCTGTGGCGGGCTATCCCAATATCAACGTGACAGCCGGTTTTCTGTTTGGGCTGCCGGTCGGGATTTCTTTCTTTGGACGTGCCTGGAGCGAGCCCACGCTCATCAGGTTGGCGTATTCGTTCGAGCAGGCGACAAAAGCGCGTCAGGCGCCGAAATTCTTGCCAACCATTGGCCCGGCCTGAACTGCGGTGAGTTGACGCCGATCTATCAATTTCCGGGAAAAGTTCTTTCGAAGGCGCCACAGGCTTCGCGCCTTTTGCGAAACTAGGGATCACTCATGGCGAACCTCGAGACTGAAGACAGTTACTACTTGAACTGCAGATGTCCAACTAGACTATGGGAAACCACGGATATAGCAAGCTGGTCTTAAGGTTGGACAGGTCATCGAGGGAGGCGGAAATGTTTGAAACCAGTGGAACCGTTGATGTGATGGAAAAGAGCCCATGGCTGAAGTATGTGCTCTGGTTCGCGGCAGGCTGCCTGGTCACGATTCTGATCTTCTACATGCTCCTCCTACCCTTGGCGAAGCGCGCTGCGGCGGAGTCCGCCGAAAAGGCGGCGCAACAGAAATTCTCCGCTGAGCTGGAGAAGAACCCATTGGAGGCTCAACTGGAAAGCACGAAGGCCGCATTGCAGACTGCAACCGAAGAGCGCGACGCGTGCAAAGCCAGGTTCGATCGCCAGACGATCCTCTACGACAACACCATCGTCGTCGATCCCAGCAAGACTTGGATCATCCCCGCCGGCGTTGAACCGGTCGCCGTCGGTGACCACCGCGTCACTTACACGTACTACGACCCGAAGACCAAACGCGAGACTGTCCATTTCCATCCGCAGCGGCAATAATCGAGAGGAACCCGCAGAGCGTGGCACTCACCGCGCCAGTGTCATCGCGATGTCGCAACAGTTAGATTCCTCTGATGAACCACACGGCCTTTTGCGGCTCATCAACGCGAGACGTACCGATGGTCAGCGCGCTAACGCTCAGGATTCTCCACTGGTGCTTTTCAGCCACCGCGTCTGAATTGATCTGAAGAAAATTCGTTGCAACCAATCTCTCCGAGCCGGGTTCTCGCTATTAACAGCGGTGAGGTGGGTTATGGCGAAGATCATCGAATTCTACGTGCCCAGTCGTTTCCGCAAAAAAAGCGGCAAAGTGGATACCGCCGGAGCAATGCGGGAAAGTAATCCCGTTCGGCGTGCCTGAAAAGAAATCGGCCTGACTATGAATGCGCACCCCGCCGCCTTCGCCAATGTCATTCGGAGCGCGACAGTAACTCCACGAAGCGAGGTCGCTAGCCGAACTGGCCGAGTTACCGAAGTGACGCGACAGGAGCGACAAGCGGCTCGCGTTCTTTCAAGAACGCACCTAAATGACACGAGTTCAGGGCTGGATCGTATGGGAGTTGGGCAGTTTCGGCGTCAACTTCCGGATGACAAATTCCTGAAGCAAATTCACAATCGCAGTTGAGCCGATCCCGATGGCCGCGTTTTCGAACATCAATCCCGCATCGTTCCGATCCTGCTCGGGGTAGTAGAGATTAGAAATGCCGCCCGCCGCCAGATTCCCGAGGATATTCGAGTAATTAGGCTGCCAGTGTCGATTGTCGCCCTTGCAGATTACGGAATTGGCAATCGCATACAAAGCCCGAGACGTTGTGCTGCCGGTTCCCTTGTAAAAATAGCGCGGATCTTGCTTCAGAAGCGATGGCAATATGGCTGTTCCAATCAGCGTGCCCATGGTCGCATCGGCATAGCTGGCGCCGAAGCGCTTTCCATATCCTTGTGCTCCTTGCCCGTACTCATAAAAGTGATTTTGCCCCTGCTCAATTCCCGCAACCGCCGCCGCGATTCCCACCGTGAACGGATCCACCATCGTCCTGAAAGCGAGCTTGAACTTTTGTTTCCGGGTAAGGGGAGCGGCATCGGGATCATACGTGACGTAGAAATTCGGAATGGCGCCGAACACACGCTGCTTCTCT
>PLHN01000344.1 GCA_003139975.1 Acidobacteriaceae bacterium | reverse complement strand
GAGCCAAGAGCCAAGAGCCAAGACCTGAGACCTAAGACCTGACACCTGAGACCTGATTAATGCGAATCCGCAGCTTCATCATCGCCTACGCGCTCGTGCTCGCCATCGTCCTGTTTGCGGACCGGCGGCCCAATCCTGCCCAGCAGGACCGCTATTCGCATATTGTCGATCTCACGGACGGACAGAGTGACGGAAAGAGCGCGCACGGTCAAAATCCAGCGGCTGATTCTCGAACCCGCATCATCGCCCCCAATTCGCTCATCCCCGGAACTTGGACCGCAGACCAGATCCCGCCCGAGCGCCTGATCGCGCCGCTGGTGGTCATGGATCTGAACGTCGCCCCGCCCGCGCAAATTTCGCTTGACGACATCGCCGCCTGGGAAACCAAGCACGGTGCCGTACCCCAGGGCGCAGTCGTAGCCATCCGCCACCGTGCTGGCCAGCAACAATCACCTGGCGAGATGCCCATTACCGACGGCGCCGCTCAATTCTTGATGGACGCGCGCTACACCACCGGCTTCGCCATTGACGACTCCGCCAACCTGCAATCCGACCGCGCCCTCGCCCGCCAGATCGCGCTGCACGGAAACTACGTAGTAGAAACCGCATCGCATCTAGCCGCGATCCCAGCCACCGGTTCGCTCATCATCGTCGCCCCAGAGAAAGCGCCTCCCGCCAAAGCCAAGCTCCGCGCCGCCCCCGTCCGTGTACTCGCCATGGTGCGCTAGCAGCACTCGAACCCGGGCATTTCGTCAATGAGCGTTATAGAGCTTTTTGACCAATTGACCCAACATCACCGACGCTGGTGTCTATTACAGCGTAGGCTAAATCTGCTGCGAGTTTTCATTGTGCCGGTCATTCTTCTCGCAACCACTCTCTCCCTCGGTATGCCGCAGTCCACCTTCGTTGGCAGATGGCAGACTCGCACTAGTCGAGTCACCAATAAACCGGCCATTACAGTGATCATCGTTGAGCTGAACCAGAGACTGGGCGGTGCGGTTGTGCTGGTCAATCCAGACGCGAGTGAAATTAAGCTACCGATACTCAACCTTAAGATCAGCGAAAACGTGATGGAGTTCGAGACACGCGACAAGAACGACATTTTCAACTGGAGTCTCACGCTTCGGAGAGACCCCGAGCGAGGGCTGCTACACGGCAGTTCGGGAGAAATGCTGGTGGACGAACCGGTACGAAAGCAGTCTCTAACAGTTCATTGAGTGTAATCGAGTTGGCACCCCGACCCCCCGTCGTGACCAGCGGCGTTTGTTGCATCTTCCCCCGTCCTCCGGAAATCTATTCCTCGGAGGCTATTCCATGACCGACCCCCGTTATCCCATCGGCAAGTTTTCTTATTCCGGCCCACTCACCGCCGATCAGAAAAAACAGTGCCTCGACAACATCGAGCAAACTCCCGCCCGCTTGCGCGAGGCCGTCCGCGGCCTCTCCGGCTCTCAGCTCGACACTCCCTACCGCGACGGAGGCTGGACCGTCCGCCAGGTTGTCCACCACGTTCCCGACAGCCACATGAACGCCTACATTCGATACAAGCTGGCACTGACGGAAGACAATCCGACGATCAAGCCCTACATGGAAGACCGCTGGGCCGAACTCCCCGACTCGCGCCAGCCCATCGAAAACTCGTTAGCCATGCTCGATTCCCTCCACCGCCGCTGGACCATCGTCTTGCATAACATCACCGACCCCGACTGGCAGCGCACCTTCCGCCACCCGGAGCTCGGTCCCATGACGCTGGAGAAAACTCTAGCCCTCTACTCATGGCACGGCCAGCACCACGTAGCCCACATCACAAGTCTGCGAAAACGCATGGGCTGGTGAACTCTCCGCTAAATGGGAAATATGGTTAAGTTGTTGATTTAAAAATATTTTACTATAAGTCTTTATTTCTCAAAGACCTGGCGAAAATTGCACACTAAGTCCTTGATTCCAAAAGACCACGCCAGGGGGGTCAAGACAATCGACGTCACCGACCAGAGCAAGATTCACCCTCACCGAAACCACCCAATAAACGGCAAAGATGAACTATGTCTTAAGTGAGTCCTAACTTCCAGAAGAGGTAACTCGTCGCCTCCCGCATCACCGCCCAAAAGCGTTCCCAGAGCGAATGCGGCCGCGATTCCGGTCGAGGCGCGACCTCGACCTCAACCCCCTCGCGCTCCAGCAAGGCCCGGATGCGAAACACGTGATAAGCGTCGCTCACCGCAATGCAGCGGTGCATCCCATTGACGCGCATAATGTTGCCGACCCGTTCTGCCGACTGCGCCGTATCCGATCCCTGCGTCTCGGCAATCAGCGACTTCTCAGGCACGCCGCGCCGCAAAAGATAATCCCGCCCAACTCCGCCCTCGCTGAACTCCGGATCCAGTCCCGCTCCTCCGGTCGTGATCACCATCGAAGCCATCCCATCCTCGAACAGTTCGTAGCCATGATCGAGACGCGCTTTATACACCGGCGAAGGATGCCCCGCATACTGCGCGGCTCCGAAGATCACAATCACGTCTGCTTTGGCCGTCGGCGACTCGCCCGCAGCGCCAACGACGCGCGTCCCGGTCACGCCCAAAAACAACACCAGCGCTCCCGCCAGCGCCAGCAGAACGAGCAAGACAGGCCGAAGCCGATTGGATTTTTCTTGATTGGATGGATGGGACTCAGCCATCTCAGGTCCCTCTCAGGAGAGGGCTTCCACGATATCCGATGCGGCGATTGCGCCTTCGCGCAGAATCTGCCAGCTTCCGTCTTCTTTGAAGTACACGATTGTCGACGCAGCATTGCGCGGCGACGGCCCTCCATCCACGATCAGAGAGATGCGATCCTGCAATTGTTCCCGCACCTGTTCGGCGGTAGTGCATTCGACCGCCCCACTCAGGTTTGCCGAGGTCGCGGTGATCGGAATTTTCAGCGCCCGCACCACGGCCAGCGCAATTTCCGCCGCCGGCACGCGCAGCGCAACGTTCCCAGTGTTCGCAGTAACCTTCAGCGGCAAATGCGACGCCGCCGGCACGATCATGGTCAGCGGTCCCGGCCAGAAGCGCCGTGCCAACAGCTTAAAATCATCGGGTAGCGGGCGGGCAAACTCCTCCGCCTGGTCCACATGTTCAATCAACAATGAGAGCGGTTTATGCCGCAGCCGCGACTTGATTTCATACACCCGCTCCACCGCCCGCAAGTTAAACGGATCGGCCGCCAAACCATAAAACGTGTCCGTTGGCATGCCCAGGACCTGGCCCGCCTGTATCTGTTCGGCTGCATACTTCACCAGCTTCGCTTCCGGTGTTTCGGCATGAATCTTTAGGATTTCCGCGCGCACTCGATCCCTCTCTGCTTGTCGGCGTAAACATTGAAATGTACCATACATCGGGCTTCCGCCGAAGCCCGTACTCGGTACTCGTATTATCCTGATCTTGACCCGGCAGCCGCCCATGAAGCAAGACACGAAGCCCGCGCGCATTCCCGCCCAGACCGCCCGTCTGCGTGCGGTCGGCGCCCACAACGCGCGTCTCAAGGAACTGCGCCTCGCCTTTCGCCGGGCGGAACTCACGCCGCGAGGCGAATGCGCCCTCGAGGGCGTCAAGTTGCTCGAAGAAGCCTTGCGTCATGGCCAGCATATCGAGACTGTGTTCTTCAGCGAGTCCGCGCGCCCGCTCGCCGAAAAACTCCTCGACCAGATCGGCGCGCGCACCGAGACGCTGGTCCTGCCCACCGCGCTCTTCAACTCGATTGTGCCCAGCGAGACGCCCCAGGGCGTCGCTGCCCTGCTTAAGCTGCAATCATGCACCTCTGCCCAACTGCTAGCGCGGGCGAAAGACGGCCCATTTATCGTCGCCTCCGGATTACAGGACCCCGGTAATCTGGGCACAATCCTGCGTTCCGCCGAAGCCTTTGGCGCTGCCGGAATCTTTCTTACTGAAGGCACCGTCAGCCCCTACAACTCCAAAGTCCTGCGCGGATCGGCGGGATCGATTTTTCGCATGCCGTTTCTCCAGATTTCGTCCGCCGAGCTGATTCCCCTTCTCCGCGAGCACCACGTCCGCCTGTTGGCAACGAGTTCGCACCAGGGAACGCCGCTGCCAGAAGCCAACTGGTCTTTGCCGCTCGCCGTCTTCATCGGCAACGAAGGCGCCGGCCTGCCGCGCGAAATCCTGCATCAGATGGATGAAACACTCGTGATCCCGCAAGCCGCCCCTGTCGAGTCGCTGAACGCCGGAGTCGCGGCGAGCATTGTGTTGTACGAAGCGGCAAGGGCAGGTCAGAGGTGAGAGGTCAGATTGCAGAGGTCAACACTTGATGTTGGAATCGTTTGCATGCGCCTGGAGCTTTCACCTCTGCAATCTGACCTCTGACCTCTAAACCTTTTATGAGCCTCTTCGCTCCCATCCCGAACGACGATCTCTCCGCCGCCGGCGCTCGCCCCTTGGCCGACCGCATGCGTCCCCGAACGCTTGAGGAATTTGTCGGGCAGGAGCACCTCGTCGGCCCCGGCAAGCCTCTGCGCGTGCAGATTGAGCGCGACGATCCCGGCTCCATGATCTTCTGGGGACCTCCCGGCACCGGCAAAACCACGCTTGCCAAAATCATCACCGGCCTCACCAAAGCCGAGTTCATCGAGTTTTCCGCCGTGCTCGCCGGCATCAAGGAAAT
>PLHN01000336.1 GCA_003139975.1 Acidobacteriaceae bacterium | reverse complement strand
ATGCGAAGCGGGAAACGGCGCGTCGTCCAACGCGGCCTTCAGTTCAACTTTCCAGCAGGCAGTCGCCGAAGGCGTCTCGGTCTTCGTTTCCGCAGGCGATCATGCGGCCGCGGGTTGCGACATATCGGATCCAGACGCCATCTACGGCATCGCCATCACCGGCTGGGGATCGAGTCCCTATAACGTGTCCGTGGGCGGCACCGACTTCGGCGATACCTTTGCCGGGACCAACAGCACGTACTGGGCTGCCACCAATTCGAAGACGTACGAATCGGCCCGGTCCTATGTCCCTGAGATTCCCTGGAATGATTCTTGCGCCAGTTCGCTTCTCGCCGAGTTCGAGGGGTTTAGCCAAACCTACGGATCGAGTGGATTCTGCAATAGCAGTAAGGGAGAAGCGAATTTTCAAAATACGGTTGGAGGTGGAGGCGGACCAAGTGCCTGTGCGACTGGAACTCCTGCCGTATCCGGCTTTGTCGGTGGAACGTGCGCCGGCTGGCCCAAACCGTCGTACCAGTCAATCCTCGGAAACCCGGGCGACGGTGTCCGCGACATTCCCGATGTGTCGCTGTTTGCCGCAACCGGAGTTTGGCTGCACTACTATCCATACTGTTTCTCCGGGTCGGGAGGCGCCCCATGCACTGAGGCGCCTGTGAACTGGCCGGGAGCCGGCGGCACATCGTTCTCCTCGCCGATCATGGCTGGCATTCAAGCTCTGGTGAATCAGAAAGCCGGGGCACGCCAAGGCAACCCGAACTTCGTCTATTACAGCCTGGCGGCCGCCGAGTACGGCACGACCGGCGACAAAGCCTGCAGTTCAACCCTGGGCAAAGCCGCCGACAGCTCGTGCATTTTCTACGACGTGACGCAGGGCGACAACGATGTGGATTGTGTCGGTACTCAATCCTTAGTCGATTGTTACCTGCCCTCCGGCTCCATCGGTGTACTCTCCACTTCAAACGACGCTTATCAGCCGGCTTTCGCTACAACGACCGGCTGGGATTTCGGGAGCGGAATCGGAACGGTGAACGCCTACAATCTGGTGAATAACTGGCCCGCAGGCTTCACGCTTACAGCCAACCCCAGCACCTTGAGCATCGGGCAGGGCGGCCAGGGTACAACCGCGGTCACCATCACTCCTTCAAACGGCTTCAGCGGAACCGTTACATTCTCCGCCTCGGGCCTGCCTGAGGGCGTGACCGCAGGGTTTACGCCTGATTCTTCCAGCAGCGGGACGACGCTTACCCTGACGGCGAGCGCGACAGCGGCCGTCGGCACGGTCACAGTGACCGTCACCGGTACCTCCAACGGTGCGATCCAGACCCTTCCACTCAGCCTCACGGTGACCCCGAGCTTCACATTGTCGGCCGCTCCAAGCACGTTGAGCGTCGCGCAAGGCAGTCAGGGGACGAGCACAATCACCATCACCCCGGCGAATGGCTTTAGCGGAAGTGTGACATTGTCCGCGTCCGACTTGCCCAGTGGCGTGACGGCGAAGTTCAGTCCCAATCCAGCCACCAGCACGAGCACCCTCACGCTGACGGCGAGCGCGACTGCCTCTACGGGAACGGCGACCGTGAGCGTCACGGGCATCTCGGGCAGTGTGACCGAGACCACGACGATCAACCTCACGGTAACGCCTGCGCCGAGCTTCACGCTGTCAGCCAATCCGAGCAGTTTGAGCGTGCTGCAAGGCAGCCAGGGGACCAGCACAATCACCATCACTCCGTCTAACGGATTTTCCGGCAACGTAACGCTGGCCGCATCCGGATTGCCGAAGGGTGTGACGGCGGCATTCACTCCCAATCCGGCCACGAGCACGAGCACCCTCACGTTGACGGCGAGTGCGACGGCAGCTACGGGCACGGCTACGGTCACCATCACGGGTACGTCCGGCAGTCTCACCGAAACTACCACTGTCAGCCTCACGGTGTCGGCGACGCCGACCTTCACCCTGTCGGCTAATCCGAGCACGTTGAGCATTGTGCAAGGCAGCCAGGGGACGAGCACAATCACCATCACGCCAGCCAACGGCTTCAGCGGAGGTGTCACTCTTTCCGCGTCGGGGTTGCCCAGCGGCGTGACGGCCGCATTCAATCCCAATCCGGCCACGAGCACGAGCACCCTCACTCTGACGGCGAGCGCGACCGCGTCCACGGGCACGGCGACCGTGACCGTCACCGGCATCTCGGGCAGTCTGACCGAGACCACGACGATCAGCCTTACCGTGACGTCGCCACCGAGTTTCACGCTGTCAGCCAATCCCAGCAGTTTGAGCATCGTGCCCGGCGGCCAGGGAACGAGCACAATCACCATAACCCCGGCGAATGGCTTTACCGGAAGTGTGACATTGTCTGCATCGGGCCTGCCCAGCGGTGTGACCGCCGCGTTCAATCCCAATCCGGCCACCAGCACGAGCACCCTCACTCTGACGGCGAGCGCGACAGCACCCACGGGCACGGCAACGGTGACCGTCACCGGTATCTCGGGCAGTTTGACGCGGACAACGACGATCAACCTCACAGTCTCTTCGGGACCGAGCTTCACACTGTCGGCCAATCCCAGCACGTTAAGCGTCGTGCAAGGCGCCCAGGGGACGAGCGCGATCACCATTACGCCCGCGAACGGCTTCAGCGGCAGCGTTACTCTTTCCGCGTCGGGCTTGCCTGGCGGTGTGACGGCCGAGTTCAGTCCCAATCCTGCCACCAGCACGAGCACCCTCACGCTGACGGCGAGCACGACTGCCTCCGTCGGCACGGCAACGGTTACTGTTACGGGCATCTCGGGCAGTTTGACGGAGACAACGACGATCAGCCTCACGGTGAACCCGGCGCCGAGCTACACGCTGTCGGCCAATCCGAACGGCCTGACCATCACGCAGGGCACGCAAGGGACGAGCACAATCACCATTACGCCGGCAAACGGTTTCAGCGGCAACGTGACTCTGTCCGCCTCGGGCTTGCCCAGCGGCGTGACGGCCGCGTTCAGTCCCAATCCAGCCACCAGCACAAGCACTCTCACGCTGACAGCGAGTGCCTCGGCATCCGTTGGCACGGCAACGGTGACCGTCACCGGCATCTCGGGTGCCTTGAGCGCAAGCACAACGCTTGCGCTTACGGTGAATCCGCTGGGGAACTTTATGCTAAAGGCTAAGCCGACCACTTTGAAGATCTTTCTAGGCGGCAACGGGACCAGCACAATCACCATCACCAGCCAGAGCAGTTTCAATTCTGCCGTTACGTTAAACGCCAGCGGCTTGCCCAGCGGCGTCACGGCGACGTTCAAGACCAACCCAGCGACTCCGCCAGCGAACGGCACCACCACCTCAGTGCTCACGCTGACGGCTTCCGCGACGGCGTCCACTGGAACTGCTACGGTGACCGTGACTGGAACTTCCGGCTCACTCAGTCATAGTGCGACCATCGCTTTGACGGTAACTTCGGGAGCGCAAACCGCGGTCTATGATTCCACGCTCGGCGCTCCGGAGTGTGCCAATGTCGGTACGTCGTGCGACTCGGGTCCATCGCTCCTGCTGGGACGCGGTCAGATGTCAGGCGGGGCGGAACCGAATCAGCCCAACACCATCAAGAATTCCTGCGCCGATGGCAGCGTGGGCACGTTCCATACTGAGGAGTCTAACGACCGCATCGTGGTTACATCCACGAGTGGCGCGTTAACGCATGGAAAGACGGCGACGGTAACGGCAACGGTTTGGGCCTGGAGCGCTACCCAGGACTTTCTCGATCTTTACTATGCGGCCAACGCCAACAATCCCACATGGGTATTCATCAAGACGATTTCGCCCACGACGACTGGAGCGCAGGATCTTTCGGCCACGTTCAAGCTTCCTACTGGCAGCCTGCAGGCTGTGCGCGCGCAATTCCGCTACCAGGGAAATGCGTCCTCGTGTACGACAGGCTCGTACAACGATCACGATGACCTGATCTTTACGGTGCAGTGAGCAGGCCGACAGCAAACAGCGAATCGCCTAAGCCCAAAGCCAGTAAAGTACTCGCCCCCCCTGATGGGGTCTTTTGAAATCAAAGATTTAGGGGGCAATTCCTGCCAGATCTTTGAGAAATAAAGACTTACTCGTAAGATATTTCCTAATCAACAAGTTAGCGTTCATTTTGAGTTGTGCCCACGCCAGATCTTTGGGGAATAAGGACTTACATGTATCCTATTCAAAAATAAGGAAATAGAGCGTGGCCGTCCAACACGGTGAAAGGGGCAACGGAGCTACCGTGGTCCGCAGTACAGCACGATACAGCAGCAACGGAGTCGCTCTCGGCGCGAGCGGAACCTCAAATCTGCCTGCCGCGCGTGCCAAATCTACCAAATGATCTTTGCCCCCAGCTGAATATGACGTGATCCGCCCGAACCGACGACCGGGTTCGAAGCATATACATCCGGGGTTGAAGTTGCCAGGCCCACATCGTTCGCACCGAATACCGCGTCCGAGAGATCGGTAGCAAAACCCGCGAAATTGGTGTGGTTCAGGATGTTGAAGAACTCTCCCCGCATCTGCAGGTTGACGTGCTCCGACAATTTCCAGAGCTTGGTGACGGACACATCCCAGTTGTGGAAAGCCGGACCGCGAAAAATGTTGCGGCCCATGTTGCCGAACGTCCCGGTTGCCGGCGGAGTGATAACGGCACCGCCTTGCTGGAAGCACCCGTAGTACGCCAAGTTCCCCAGGTCCGCCGCTTGAGCGACGCAGGCAGGATTCGTAGTTCCGTCCACGAAGAATGGGATCGGGGTACTCGGCGACCAGTGGATATCGGAAGCATTGCCATGAAAGTCCCAGCGGTCCGCGCCTTCCCCGGTGTAACTAATGTCATCGCTGCTGTCGTACAACGTATACGGCATGCCGGTTTGGAAATTCAGGATACTGGTGACCTGCCAGCCCTTTCCCATCTGCAGCGGGGCCTTCCATGACGGCAGATCGTAAATTAAGGAAAGAGTGAAGCGATGGCGAATGTCATAGTCTCCGTTGCCCCGCTCCGCCGCGTAATCGAGACTATTCTGGGGCACGCCCGCGAGGTTGCTGGTTGCCGTGTCAATCACGTGCGCCCAAGTGTAGCCCCCCAGAACGTTGAGCCCCTTCCATGCTTTCTGAGTCAGGGTGACTTGCAACCCGTTGTATTCCGATGAGGAAGCGTTCTCCATGTATTGCATAAAACCTATGTATGGATAACAGGGTCCCCCCGCGCCGCCACCAATCGGAGCCGGACAGCTATAGGTGAATGGGCGTCCGAATTGCTCGGATCCGTCGTCCACAGCGGGATTCACCTGGTTGATGTCCCGGTTGCTGTAGAGTTTGATTCCGTGATTCGATACGTAGCCTATCTGCAGCACGGTGGTATTGGTCAGTTGGTGTTGAACGTTAAAATTCCAGGAAGCAACATAGGGAGTCCTGAGATTAGGAGCGATGCCGGCGATTGAGCATGGGTTGTCTGAGTTGCAGTTCCCGGCTAATGCGGTGTTGAAAATGGGAACGCTGGGCGAGGCTCCCGCAAGCGCGCTTGCTGTCCAGTTGATCTGCGAAGAATCCAGCGAGAGGACAAAAGTATTGATCGTTCCATTCCCCGGGGTTGTTCCGGAAGTGGGGCTGGTTGGATTCAGGTTAACCCCTCCGCTGTTGATGAAATCGCGAATGCTCGGCTGTTCGAAGATAATCGCTCCGCCCGCGCGCAGGACGGTCTTGCCCGTTCCGAAGATGTCCCAGGCCAGTCCAAGTCGAGGCGAAAACGCGTTTTTTTCCAGGGGATAGACATTGTTGATTCCGTGTCCAACCTGAACGATTCCACTGTTGATAAGAAAATTGGCCATCAGGTCATGTTGCTCCTGGATGGGGAAGGAAAGGTCGTAACGTACTCCCAGATTCAACGTGAGGCGCGGCCTGATTCGCCAGTCGTCCTGCGCAAATCCGCCAACTGCGGTGAGCGACATATCGCGGTGCGCATCGCCAACCAGCAGGTCGCCGCCACCGAATGAGTTTTTCCGCACTTTGCCCGCGATAAAGTCCTCCAAGCTGCTGAAACGAACCCGTCCCCTGCCGTACTGGGCGCGCAGATAGTCGGACCCACCATGCCGGAACTCGCCGCCAAACCGCACGTTATGGCGCCCTCTTGTGTACGATAAGTTATCGATGAACTGGTAGGTGGTGTTCGGCGCAGTATAGAGAGGCCAACTGCTATTGCCTCCCAGAGAGTCGAACGGGTTGATACTGATTCGCGGGAAACCAAAAAGCGTGGGATCCGTGATTCCGGTATTGATGCCGTAGCCGGTGAGGGGATCCACCGTGTGGTCCTTCGTGTAAAGTTCTTGCCAATCGCGGTTAAAGCCGAAGCGCGCCTCGTTCACCCAACGCGAATTGGGAGCGTAGGTCCAGTTCACACCCATCACGCCCAGCTTGGTATTGGCCTGCGACAGAAATTGCGGTCCCAATGCGAAGGTGTCTTCCTCGGTCTGCAGGCTGTTGCCATACACATACCTTCCGCTGATTGTGTTTCTTTCGTTCGGGTGGTAATCGATCTTAAAGAGTGCGTTATCTTCGCGATTGTGGTTAGTGAAGTCGAGGTCGATCAGCGTGGGGTCGGTCGTCGAGGCCGTGAATCCAGGGTTAGCCGGGAAGAGCTTCCCCACCAAGTAGCTAAGCGCGTTGCACTTGTGCGAACTTGGACACCCAGCTTGCGCCTCGGCATCGTAAATGCTCAGATCTGCGGGCAAAGTACCTGGCGGCAAAGTCTTACCGACCAGAGTCTCTGTCACCGGGCTGCTCGCATAGAACGGGTTTCCCACCCGATGACGAACCCCTTCATAGGTTCCGAAAAAGAACAGCTTCTCCCGAATAATCGGACCGCCAACGGAAGCACCAAATTGATGGAGCAGAAGCGCTGCCACCGGGTCCGGAGCGGGGTCAAAGTAATTCCGGGCATCGAAGGCGCTATTGCGGTGAAAATAATAGACGGTTCCGTGGAATTGGTTGGTGCCGCTTTTCAATCCAATATTGACCACTGCTCCGGGCTTCCATCCGTAGTCGGCGCCCTGGTTCTCCTGGTCGTTAAATTCCTGGATGGCGTCCAACGGCAGGTGACTGGCCGGCGTTCCCTGAACGCCGGCGTTGTTGAGAACGGTTTCCCCGTAGTACGAGTCGTTGTCGTCGGTGCCGTCGACGATGTAGTTATTGTCGTCGGTGCGGTTGCCATTGGAGGTCGTGGAGTGGAACCCCCCGCCGGGGACGCGCTGTACGCCCGGCCGAAGTTCCAACAGGTTTTGGAAATCCCTCCCCTGTAACGGCAGCTCGTTGATGGCTTTGTTTGTGATGGTCCCGCCCAAAGTGTCATTCAGGGTCTCGACCAGCGGCTGCTCGCCGCTAACCGTCACGGTTTCGGTAGGTGCCCCGGGGCGCAGAACAAAGTCCTGCCGCACATCGGTCGCTACTTCCAGCCGGAACGCGGGCCGCTGCAGCTTCTTGAATGAGGGTGCTTCAACCGTGATCGAGTACACGCCAGGGTCCAGATTCGATGCAAAGTACTCACCCGTCGCATTGGTCGTCAAAACACGCTTGATTCCAGTCTCCGTGTTCAGGATGGTGACGGTAGCGCCGGCTACGACCGCGCTCGTTTGATCGGCGACCCGCCCTGAGATTCGTCCTTGCGACGTCTGCGCTCTCAGCGAGGGTGCAACCAACAGGACCACTGCGACTGCGAACACCAACAACCGAATCGTTTTCATGGGAGGCTCCTTGGCTTTCTGAACGCGGCCTCCGGTTCTCAAGCCGGAAGTCTTTTCGGGATTTCGTCTGGGGCTAGACTATTTGGCGAAGCACTGGTATCAAAGGCCGGCTTCGAGCTTGCCGGCCTCGACGAGGAAAGGAATTCTTTGACAGGAATAGCTGCCGCGGTTGGAATCGAACCGACTCTTCATAACAGTCCAAACTCGAAAGCGGCGCAACTTCATTGCCGACGAAGACGCGGCAGTCTACCTCTTGTCTGCCATTTTACGCAAGGAACAAACGCACATTCGTTGCTGCTGTTGCCACGACTCAGTAGATCGCATTGTTAGCCTGCGTGCTCGCGATCCTCCCGTCTTCGACGGAAAGGAAATAGGCCGCTCCGCCGCTACGCTTCCAGCGCACCAAATCGAAATGCGCGCCCGTGGGCGCCCGATATACGCTGATTTTCCGGAAGGTCAGCGGGTGGTCTTTCCTGCAGATGTCAGGCTTGTGTGTTGGCCGGAGAAAGTAGGCGCCCTTTCCAGTGCCCACGACTATTCCCTTGCCATCCGGTTCGACCAGCACCGCCGATTTCTCGTCGACGGCAACTTCGCGCGGAGATTTCGACCAGCCATCTTGCATAATGCGCGCCAGGAATCCCAGCGTGCGCCCCATCCGGTCGCGCTTGGCAAAGTGCGAATCCGTCAGAAGGTTCTCGAGGTGCGGAATCTTGAGAAATCCACGCACCAGGGTCACGCGCTCGAAATAGGGATTGGGCAGAACGTCGGTCGAAGCGAGGTCGTTGTCGTCGGGCTTGTCGCCGAGCGCGCCGTAGACGAACTCGCCTTCCACCGCCAGCCCCGCGCTGGTGCCGCCAATCGGCTTGCCCGCCGCGATATGCGCGTTGATCGCGTCCTGGACCGGCGTGCCCTTCCAGTCGTTGATGTAGTGCGCCTGATCGCCGCCGGAAATGAAGAGCACTTCCGCTTTTCGGATGATCTCCACAACCGCCGGATCTTCAGTCGACGCGCGGTCGGGAAGAATCAGCGTGGCTACGGAGTTCGGCTTGCACAAGCCGTTGACGTAGGAATTGTAGTCGTCGTCTCCGCGCGCGCGTAGGACCAGGAAGTCGCCGCCATTCCCCTTCGCGCAGAGCCAGCGAAACGCCTCGTCCAGATCGTCGCCGCCGCCCATCATGGCCGTGCCGCCGGTGGGCTGCGTTTGAACGTCGTTTTTATTGCCGATGCGGAAATACTGCCAGGAGGCCGCGTGGGCAGCGCTCGCGAGTCCGAGGGTGACGAAAAGAAAGAGTGCAGCGGGCGATGTTTTCATGCGCCGAATACTATACCAATCCCGCCGCGCGGCTGTGGGTGTTATGCCGGCGCCCGATTCAGCCCGCCCGCGACCGCATCTTGTCGGCGTAAGGCTGCCTACTTGTTGTTCAGACAATACTCCCCGAGCTTGTTATTTGAATCCTCGGTATCCGCGCCCTCGGCAAAAACCTGCACGTCCTTGCAGTCATACATGCCAGTGTTGGCTGGGAGTTCAACCATCAGGTATTTCCCGCTCTTCAGCTCAGCGCAGCTCAGTGCTCCATGATTGCATTCGAGGTCGTAGCCCTTCCCGCCTTTCATCGCATCTACGATCACGACGCCATTGTTTATCGAACTCCCTTTGACCGTAATGGCGGACTTCTCCTGGGCCGAAGTATTCACCGCACCGGGGAACACCAGCACGACCGTCAGTACGCAGAGCGCAATTCTCGTCCTCATAACGCACCCCCTGGGATCGAGATTGGACCGTTTGCCCATCGATCCCGACACTTCCATGTTGCTGCACCACGTCCAACCTGTCTGTGACGTAGTACAGCAAGCGAAGTGACGAGTGTGTTCCAGGCCCGCAGCAGCTAAGCCTTTAGATCGGTCTGGAACCAAAGGTTCCCCGTGCTTTCGAAGTTCTCCCGACGCTGCCGTCCAAACAAGTTCCGGGCGAACTGGCAACCCGGCCCTTCTCCCCAGCAACTAATTCTTTAGTTACCTTTTCGGACGTGCAGCGTCCAATTCATCAGGAGGGCAGCGGTGCCGCCGAAACAGTCCGAAACCTTAACGGATGCCGAACTGAGAGTCATGAAGGTGCTCTGGGGCAGAGGATCGGGCACAGTCCAGCAAGTGCTTGATTCTATTACAGAAAAACCTGCCCTCGCCTACAACTCCATTCTCACGACCATTCGCATCCTTGAGCGCAAGGGGTATTTGAAGCATTCAAAGGACGGTCGGGCTCACGTGTACGAGCCTGTGGTCCGCCAGCAAGAGGCGACCCGCACCGAGATCCGCCACCTGGTTGGTCGCTTCTTCGGCAATTCCCATGAAGACTTGGTACTGAACATCCTGGAGGATCAAGGCGTCCAGCCAGAAGAGCTTGATCGCCTGCGAAAAATGCTCGACCGGAGGGACGTAGAATGATGTTTCCCTCGCCCCAGGCCTTCGCCCAAAAGACGATCGAGCACGGGATCAATTCGCTCCCCGAAGGGCTAATGATCGTGCTGTTTGCATGGGTGCTCCTCCGGCTTTTGCCCAGGCAAAATTCGCGAACGCGGTTTGCCGTTTGGTTCATCGCTTTGCTTTCGGTCGCAGGTCTGCCTGTCTTCGGCGGACTCGTTCACCGCCCAACGACAGCGTTGTTCTCCCATGTCGCTACTGCAATCAGTCTCCCTGCTCCTTGGGCGACCGTCTTCTTTATTGTTTGGAGTCTCGCTGTCTGTGTTATGACGGCGCGCCTCGCCGTCGGACTCTGGGGCCTGCGCGAACTGCGCCAGACGTGCAACGCGGTCGACCCTGCCGATCTCGACCCATCGGTGCGCGATCTTTTCGCCGAATTGAACTCGACCGAATCGTTCCACTCGCGGCCCGTAACCATCGCTACCTCCGACCGCGTCCGTGTGCCCGCCGCCATCGGCCTGTGGAATCCGATGATCGTGCTGCCGCCCTGGGCGTTGGGCGAATTGCCGCCGCCCGATCTGGGCATCGTTCTTCGTCATGAGCTTGCGCACTTGCGCCACTGGGATGATTGGACCAATCTGGTTCAGAAGTTCGTGCGCGCTCTGTTCTTCTTCCATCCCGCCGTGTGGTGGATTGAAAATCGTCTTTCTGTCGAACGCGAAATGGCGTGCGACGACGTCGTGGTTGCGCAAACTGCCAACCCCGCCGGTTATGCGAGCTGCCTTGTGTCCCTCCTGGAAAGAAGTCTTGCCGGGCGCGGCTGGACGATGGCTCAGGCTATCGTTCACCGCGCTCGCGAGACTTCGATGCGCCTCGCACGAATTCTCGACCCGAAGCGCAGCGTTGCAACTCGCATTTCGAAGCCGGCCCTCGGCCTAGTCGGTGCGTTCGTTGCCCTTTGTTTGGTGATGCTGCCGAATACGCCTCAAGTCATCTCGTTTGAGCCAGCGGCCTCTCAACAAGCCTCGCCCTCCGCCGCCGAGCACCAGGTTTTGACCGTGCTCGCTCAGCCTGCGATCATCTCGTCCACGCTAGTGCNNGACTTCGGCGTCATTTAAGCCCGTGTCGAAACCTTCGACGCAGAGAAGCTCGAAATCCGTTTCCGCGACCCCCGCCGCGGTCGTCGCAGCGCACGCTGCTAGCCCACGCCAGGCTGCTCCAGATATTGAAATTGCGGACAACACTTTCCTCGCGCCAGCGCTCAATTCATTGCTCTCGGTCAAGCCGTTTCCCGGGGCCCAAGATGAGCAGGACAATCAGCCCGTATTCTCGGCTGTGGTTTTCCTGCATGAGACGCGGTTCGTCGAATGGGATTCATCAGTGGTATGGCGCATCCAGGTGTGGCGCGTAATGCTTGTAAATCCCATGTGGGAGCGCAAGGCGCGCATTCCGGCCGCGCACTCCACATAAAAAATTTTGCGAACATCAACTAGATGTTTAGTTTCAAAGGAGAATGAAAAATGCAGATGTGGATACAACGCTTAAAGTCAACAATAGCGCGGCGCGCAGCCGTGGCCCTGATTGCGGTCGTAGCCGTCGGCTCCCTAACCACGCTTCACTACGCGGAGGCGGCCAAGGCTGCATCCACATCGTCCTTCGCCACTCCCGCACCCGCGGCTGCCGCGCTCGATGACAACAGCGTCGCAGCGCTGCTCTCGCTAGATCGCGCAATGGAAACACTTGCCGCGCGCGTTACGCCCGCCGTCGTCAACGTGACCGTTACGTCCAAGAACAAAGAGCAGGCTGAGGGCGAAAACGGTATGCCCGACATGCAGCAATTTTTTGGTCCGGGCAGTCCATTTGGCGGGCAAGACGGACATCATCAATTCCGTTTTCAGATGCAGCCGCAAAACCGTGTTGAGCACGGCCTCGGCAGCGGTGTCATCATCTCGCCCGA
>PLHN01000481.1 GCA_003139975.1 Acidobacteriaceae bacterium | reverse complement strand
TCCATCAGGTAGTCCTCGCTGATAGCCTTTTCGCCGAGCGCATTCTTTTTCTTCAGGCGCTTCTTCAGCACTTCGGGCGTGGCTTGCAGGTAGATGACGAGGTCGGGCGTCGGCAACTGCTCGCGAAAAGAATTGAAATAGCGGTTGTAGGTGTCGAGTTCCTGGTCGTTGAGGTTGAGGCAGGCGAAGAGCTTGTCTTTTTCGAAGATGTAGTCGGCGACCACGGTCTTGCTGGAGCGAGGACCAAGATCAAGGGAGCGCAACTGCTCGAAGCGACGCACCAGGAACGCCATCTGCGCCTGGAAAGCGGCGCCGCGCTCGCCGTCATAAAAAGCTTTCAGAAAGGGATTGTCTTCCGGTTCGATGACGCGCTGGGCGGACAGGCGTTCCGCCAGGACCTGGGCCAGCGTGCTCTTGCCCACTCGTATGGGGCCTTCGACCGCAATGTAACGAGGGAGATCGAAAAGGTTGGCCATGGGAGAACGTGAGCAGAATATATTGGTTCGGGGGAAACGCGCAATGACAAGACAGGCAGAGGTCAGAGGTAAGAGGTCTGATTGCCGAGGTGAGAAGCTCTGGTTCGACCTCGGCAATCTGACCTCTTACCTCTGACCTCGTTCTACAATCCGTCTATGCTTCCTGTTCTCGCAGGACTCGCCGCTGTCGGGGCCGCTTCGGCGGCGGGGTATCAGTCCATGGCGCCAACCGGGCAATGGTATGGGCGGACTTTCGTGGCGGGGAAGCGGGAAAGCGGGCGAATCGCTCTCACCTATGACGATGGGCCGAACGATCCCCATACCCTGAGATTGCTCGAAGTGCTCGAGAAGTACGGCGTACACGCTACTTTCTTCATGATCGGGAAGTTCGTGCGCCAACGGCCGGACATCGCGCGCGCGGTCGCGGCCGCGGGACACCTGATCGGCAATCACACGTTCACGCATCCGCTTCTTATTTTCAAATCGGAGGCACAAACGCGCGCCCAACTTAACGATTGTCGCCGCGCCCTGACTGACGCCATCGGCGAACATTCGAGGCTGTTTCGTCCGCCTTTTGGTGGAAGGCGTCCGGCAACCCTGCGCATCGCCCGTGAATTGGGGCTCGACACCGTGATGTGGAATGTGACCGGCTATGACTGGACCGCTCCGCCGGCCTCGGTGATCGAAAAGAAGGTCGCGCGCCAGCTTCATACTGGCGGTGGCGATGTGGTCCTTCTCCACGATGGCGGCCATCGCGCGATGGGCGCCGATCGCGCGCACACGGTCATCGCGACCGACAACCTGATCCGGCAATACAAAGAGCAGGGATATGAGTTCGTGACGGTATCGGAAATGATGAAAGCAGCACGCGATGAACCGGCTGCGGTCGGTCATCAGACTTAGGACAGGCTCTGAATATCGCCGCCAGTCATCTGGTGGCCCGCCGCGCCCAGCGCCGTCAGTGCCGGTTTCAGACTCTCGCTTTTCACCAACACGTAGTCGGTATCGAACGTGGAGACCGCGAAGACTGGAATCTCGGCTTCCGCCAGCGGCTGCACAAATGACGCCAGCACGCCCGTCATCGCGAATGGAAAAGGCCCTTCGATCCTGAGCGCGACCCAGCCGCGCTCGACGACCACTCCCTCGTCCTGCTGCGGGACAAGGTTCTCTGCGCACACAATCGAGAACTCGTCTGGCGTCCGCGTCACGGAGAAGAAGTCGCCGGCCAGTCCCCAGGAAGGAACGTCAGCCCGCAGCACGGCTTGGCATACAGCCAAGCGGTGCGGCAAAACGCTGTATTGCAATTTGTGAGGCAATTGAGAACAGAGATTACTACATTACTCGCCAGTTCGTGGCCGAACTAGCTTTGACACAACCTAGACCTCTCGCGTCCAGCTTTATGGTTCTATTGCATGTCTCCGCCCATGGGCACATAGCGATAGCGCAATTTCTTCACATCGAAAAACACCGCCGAGCTTTGTCCCATATCGCCGGCTTCCTCGACATACAGAGCTTCGATCACCCCTTTCTTCTTCCCCAGGTCCATTTTTCGTACGGAAAGTCCCTTATATGGCAAATTCACAATCACGTATTTTGCTTTCGGTTTCGCCGAGCGCCATGCATCCGGTCCGGCTCCATGGATGATCAGCGCCACCAGCCCGCGCTGCGCCGGATCTCCTTCGGAAAACGTCGTCGTAATCCTGGGATCGCCGTATCCAAAATACTCGTAGTACGGATCCACCACTCGGTAGTTGTGCTCCGCCTGGTCGAGCATCGGATTCTTGCAACGCGCGGCGATCACCACGTCTTCAATGCCGTCGCCGTCGAGATCGCCGAAAACTGGCGCAACGTTCGTCAGCAGCGTAAATTGGTCGCCAAATGTCTGTTGCACGAATGCGCTATCAATCTTCTTGGAAATGGTAGCCGGTGCCTCTGCAAGACTCGAAGCCGGGATCAGGACAAAGAACGTCACCGCCAAACAGATCTTCCACATGCCGCCACTCTAGTCGTTCGCGGTCACACAAGACAGGTAACCAAAGTCACGCATGCCGAAATTTCGGGCCATGGTTGTTACGGGTCTGAGCTTGGTCCCGTTTGCGCGCCCCGCTTGTCGTTCAGCCTCCGCTCTTGAAGTGCTCCCACCCCCCTGCCTCAAGCGCGGTGATCTTCCCTGTTGCATCAACCGTCCTCATCCCCGGCGAAACCTTCGTGTGCCCAAACCGTGTTATCGGGACGCCCTTCACCCTCGATGGCACCGGCCGCGATGACGTAAACACCAGTTCATACTCGTCCCCACCGTGGAGCGCATACTCGAGACCGACAAACTTCCCCTTGCCACGGCCCACGCGTGCCCTCGGAATCGCATCGATCTCGATTTCGGCCCCTACATGACTCTCTTCGCAAATATGCTCCAAATCCGTCGAAAGCCCGTCGCTAATGTCGATCATGGCTGTGGGAATGCCCTTCTCGCGCAACCATCGGCCCACTTCGACCCGCGGTTCCGGATGAAAATGCCGGGAACGCTCTGCCCCCAGCGGAAGCCCCTCCCGCAGACGATCCAAGGCCATGGCGGACGCGCCAAGCTGCCCCGTTACATAGATGCCGTCGCCAGGTTTGGCTCCCGACCGCAGTACCGCCTTTCCCCTGGGCACCGACCCCACCACTACCATGTCCGCCTGAATGCCGCCCGCCGACTGCGCCGTATCTCCACCGGCCAGCGGAACGTTATGTTTTTTCGCCAGCTTCAACAAACCCTTCAGGAACGCTTCCACCCACTTCTGCGGAATATCCTCGCCGAGCGCCAGCGATAAGAAAGCCGCGTGGGGTTCTCCTCCCATAGCGGCAATGTCGCTCAGTCCCCGCGTAAGGCAACGCCAGCCCACGACCTCCGGTCGATGCCATTCCCGACGAAAATGCACTTTCTCAATCGAGAAGTCGGTCGTCACCAGCACCTCGTGCCGGGGAGGAATACGCAGCACCGCCGCATCATCTCCGATGCCGGTCACGACCGCCGAACCCCCGGCAGCTAGACGCCGAATCCGCCGAATCAAATCCTTTTCGCTCAACGGCATCCCATCACTATAACGCTCGGCTGGAATTGTGCCGCCTGCGTACTCACGTCAAAGCATCCCTCTAACCTTTGGCTGCCGCAGCGCCTGCCCGCTTACCCCGGTAATTTGGCCGAATGGGCGGCCTACGTTACCCTTCCTTGGTAATCGCCCAGAAGGCCGTACAGAGGTTGACAGGGGGAATCAGGTNNAGGTTTGTTACGTTTAACTCGCCATTAACAGAGACCTTTGCAACACAAGTGCAGCAACCTGAATCAGTTGCGGCACATTTGGAGTTTCGGTCTGCTTGCTTCAGCTTGTCAGGCCTGTGGTTGAGCTAGTTTCGGGCGCTCCTGAAGCGGCCCGTGGATTCAGATTTTCCGAGCCCGAGCGCGACGGTTCCAGCTCCGGCACGTTTCCAAAGTAGCTAAAGGAAACGCCCAATTTCGTTCGTTTGGATAGGTATATTGNNGCCGGACAGCTTCGCAAGATCTCCATTCCGGTCCAGTATCTGTACATCCTCGTCGCTGGCGCCTTGATTGGCGTTTTCAGCCTGACGGGCATCGTCAGCTCCTATGCCCGCATGCTGCGCAAGGTGTCGCACTACAACCAGTTGCGCGACGAACAGGCGCAACTGAAGACCCGCTACTCCCATCTTGAGCAGCAGGCCGAAGAGCGCGATATTCAGGTCGCTTCGCTAGGCTCGCTGGCCAGCGAAGTCTCCGCCCTTTACGGGCTCAAGTCCGACCCGGCGATGGTGGCCGCTTCGACCGAGCAGATTCAGAAATCGCAGGTGGCGTCGTCGCTCGACCAGCTTTACGCGCTCAAGAATACGGCGTTAACGGGAGCGGCCAGCGTCGGCATTTCGATGGGCCTGACCAAGAATTCAACCACCGCCGACTGGATCCGCGCTAATGCCGCTCCCAACCTGTGGCCCGTAGAGGGCCAGGTTACCGGGAGCTTCGGCGAGCGCATTGATCCGTTCAACGGAGAGGGCGCATTCCATTCCGGCGTTGATATTTCTGCCAGTGTCGGGTCGGCCGTCATCGCTCCGGCGGATGGCATGGTCACCTTTGCCGACTTCCTGGGCGGCTACGGACGCGCTGTGATGATCGACCACGGACACGGCATCTCAACCCGTTACGGCCATCTTGCCAGCTTTGCCGTTGCAGCCGGGCAACGCATCCACCGTGGCGACACCATCGGCTATGTAGGCCTGAGCGGACGCTCCACCGGACCGCACCTTCACTACGAAGTTCGCATCAACGACACGCCCGTCAATCCCCACAAGTTTCTCCGCATGACGATGGCCCACCTCGGCGGGTTTGCGGCCGGCCAGTAAGCTTCGAATTCCTTCTCGGGAAAAACTGAATCAGGAAAGTGTAGCGCGGACACCGGGGCTCCCCTGAACGTGACCGAAGCGATCACCCGCTGCAAGGCTTCGAGTTCGTGGTGCAGATCGCCCACGCGTCCGCTCTCTGCGATCGCTTCATCCAGGACCGAACGCCCCTGCATTTCCTCGACGTCCTGGCGAAAGTAGCCGACCGTCAACTTCTTGGGGACAGAGACCGCGCCCTCGTCGGGAGTTTCCTCGCCCACCACCATCCGGAAAAGCGTTGTCTTGCCCGACCCGTTGGGACCGACCAGCCCGACTTTTTCGCTGGGATTCAACTGAAACGAAGCATCCACGAAGAGCAACTGCTTGCCATACTGCTTATTGATGTTTGAGAAAGAGATCACTTTGAAGGAGCAACTCGCGGTACCGTGCCTCTTCCAGTGTAGCCCGGGCCCATTCGACAGGATCATGGCACGCATTGGATGGGCCACACGGCCCACTCCCTAGAATTTTTCTGGGAATTCTCTCGCTGCCCTAAAAACGGTTGCCACTTCAATCAACTCATCTTGAACCCTGTACACCACGCGAAAACGTCCAACGATGACTTCGCGAATTTCAGGCTCATCTCGCTCCGGCACAATACGTCCCGAGCGGGGGAAACGGATCAACTGCTCGACAGCAGAGAAGATTCGCGCGATGGTCAGACCTGCAAAATGCTCAGAATCTTTGGCAATGTATTCGCGGATAGCGTCAAGATCGCGCAGCGATTGTGGCGACCATAAAATGCGCATTACAGCCCAAAGCGATGCTTGGCCTGATCGTGCGGAATGCCCTGCGACCCATCGAGCTCGGCCAATCCGGTTTCGACTTTGGCCAGAAATACGAGCTGCTCAATGGCATCGTCGATGGTGGCATTTGGCGGCATCGCCTGGAGAGCCTCGATAATGCGGTCGCGGGTAAATGGCTCCTGCATGGCTTCATTGTAAACACATTTCGCGGTAGGTGGAACTACATGCGTAACGACCGATACCCACGAGCTAGAACCGATTCAATCGGCTGGAAAAGCGTTGTCTTGCCCGCCCCACAGTGCAGAGAAATCAGGGATCGCAAAACTCACACTTGACATTGACAGATAATCCACTACCATATGGTTGTGGATAAATTAGGTACAACGTTTGCCGCTTTGTCGGATCCAACCCGCCGGGCCATGATCGAACGGCTCTCCCGTGGGCCTGCCTCGGTGCATCGATTGACGGAACCGTTTGCACT
>PLHN01000468.1 GCA_003139975.1 Acidobacteriaceae bacterium | reverse complement strand
CTCCACCCCCTCTTCACTCGATCACCTTGCCAGCGCGAGACAGCAGCGATTGCGGCACCGTGAGACCAAGCGCGCCTGCGGTCTTGAGGTTGATTGTCAGTGCAATTCGCGCTGGCTGTTCGATCGGCAGATCAGACGGCTTCTCTCCCTTAAGGATACGCGCAGCGTAGAGGCCCATTTGGCGGAATATATCAAAATTGCTGTTTCCGTAGCTGACGAGGCCGCCGGCCTCCGCGTCCTCGGAGAATGGGTACACAGTCGGTATGGCGTAATGTTTCGCCAGTGCGGTGAGCTGCGGCCGCATGGATATGAAGAAAGGATCGGGACTGATAATAAGCGCATTCGCGCGCTGACGGGCTAACGCGGCAAAGGCGTCATTTAATTCACCGTTTGTCTGCGCCTCAAGCGGCTCGATCTGTATCCCAAGCGCCTGCGCGGCCGCTGAGACAGAAGACAATTCGGATTGGGCGTGGCTGGGCCGCTCGTGTGGAGTGTCCAGAAAGCCGATCATGACAACATCGGGCGTCAGCTCGCGAATGATCTTCAACCGCTCTGGCGCAAGTGGCGGCAGCACTTGGCTCACGCCAGCGATATTCCCATCGGGGCGAATGAGGCCTCGGACGAGGGTCAAGGTGGTCGGATCCGAACCACAGGTGAAAATNNGGTAACGATGACGGCTACGCGCTGGTCAACCAATTCGGATGCTAACACTGGAAGACGCGCAGATTGAGCATTGGCATCGCGATAGGAGATGACGACGTTTCGCCCATCAACAAAGCCAGCTTCGCCGAGCGCATCCTGAAATACAGACGTGCTTCGTGCGCTGAGAGGCCACAGATTGAGGAATCCAACGATCGGCAGAGCCGACTGCTGCGCTCGCAGCGCCGGCGGCCGCATGGCGATTGCGCCGCTGAGCAGCGTGAGGAATTCGCGTCGTCTCATGTGCTTTCCTCTCAGGGCTCACGTCGCAGCGAGAACCTATCGCCGATGGCGCGAACTTAGGCTGTAGGGTCGCCAACGATAGCCGTTCATTTCGATTCATGTGGTGCTTACGGGACGATGACGGCTTAGGCGCAAACGCGAGCATGACAAACGAGGGCGCGTGTTGATCTGGCCTGTCCGAAATGGAACGGGACCCTCGGAGCGGACAAGGGTCAGGCTGCGGGTTTGCCCGTGAGCGTTATAATTCCGGCATGGCGAAAATAGGCGACATCGGCGTTCTCACGACGCAAGAGCTGGCCGAATTCATCGACCCGATTGAATCAACCGGATCGCTTGATGAAACCCTCGCGTTCGTTGGGCGCGATTCCGAATCTTTCGGAGATCAATTGCCCTAACGACTTGCCCTTAGGGTCCGACGCGGAACAAACGCTTCATCTGATCGGTAGGCGGCAGGGATTTGGATCGAGGCGCCGCAGAATAAGGCGTCAGAAGCCGCGGCCGCGCTGCTTCTTGAGTTTTTTGATGCGACGGCGTTGGTACGTGTCGATGTCGCGGAACAGCGGAGAGCGACGATCGAATAGGAGGTGGGTGATGGAGACGATATGGACGGCCGCTGTGTCCGAGCCACCGATGTCGAGGCAACAGGCAACGCCGCCCTCGTCGCCGAGGTTCAGCACATCGACCACTTGGCACCTTGCGGGAATTGGGATCTCGGGCGATTTTTCTGCAAGGCTACGCTGAAGCTCTTTAGCGACGCCTGCATCGATCGGTAATAGCTCCTTGAGCCTTGAGATAAAGAGAGCGGTCTTCTCAGGGTCATCGATCATCTTGAGTTCTTGGTTGCGGTGAGATCGTGTAGTTCCACTCGCCGTGAAAATCGTCACAGGCGAGGTTGATGGCGGCCATTTCGGCATCCGAGACCTTGATGGCTTTGGGATACTCGTTTTCGTCGAGGCCGCATTGCACCTCGAGGCCTTTGTCGGTCGTCGTCGCTCCGATCAGTTGGACGATGACCTCGCGACTGATCAGCGGCTTGCCGCGCCAGTTTTGTGTGATGAAGGCGAAGAGCCGATGCTCGATACGGTTCCACTTGCTGGCGCCGGGCGGATGATGGGCGACGGTGATGGCGAGACCGGTTTCATTGGCGAAGGTCTGAAGCTCGCGCTTCCACAAGCGAACGCGAGCGCCATTACTGCCACCGCAANNGAGGCTGGTCGCGCTGAGATAGCGGATTTCGCCCAAGGCCTGCCACCAGCGCCGGATGCTCTCGACAGCGAAGGCAGCGGTATCGTGATCGATACCTACATTGACCCAGCCCGAGTTGGCTGTGATGTCGTAGATGCCGTAAGGCGCAACCTTGCCCAGTTCGAGTATCTTGAAGTCGTGGACGCGCACCGGCTCGGGGTCGCCTTTGGGCCGCAGCTCGCGGCCACCGTTCTTGAAGTCGCCAACCAACTCCTTCTTCTTCGTATCAACCGAAATAGCGGGCTGGCCGGTGCTCTGGAACTGTTTGATCTTGTCGTTGATGTTTTCAAATTGACGATCGCGGTCAGGATGCGAGGTCCCCTCTCGCGTCTTCCTGTTGCCCTGAAGGCTGAAGCCTAGCCGTCGCAGCAACCGGCCGACCAATTTCTGGCTGGCGGTGAAACCGCGCTCAGCAAGCGCGCGGACGAGGCGGCGCTGGCTCCGGCTGACCCACCGCAGCGCTGCCTCAGGATCGCCACGGATCGCCGATTGGACCAGTTCCTCCAGCGCGTCCAGCAGTCCGGGCTCAGTCTCGGTCTTCGCCTTGCCGCCGCCACCCGGCCGGCGAATACGGCCCGGCAGTTGGGCATTGTCGCTCCGCAACTCCACAAGACCACGCCCGATCGTGCTGCGCGCGACCCCCGTCGCTTGCGACACCGCCGTGACGCCGCCCCAGCCTGCCGTGAGCGCTTCATTCGCTGCGAACAGCCGCCGCGCGCGCTCGTCGAGATAGGGCGCCACCCTGGCAAAGCGCGCCTTGATCGCATCCGTGTCGATCATCCAGATTGGCCCGAGATCATCGGGCCACCGAATCAGATCATCGCCAACGCGTCCAGGCCTTTCCGTGAGCATCCACGATAACGGACTGCCAAACAGCTCCGCCATATCATGAGATGACAATCCTTGATTCGGTTATCTCGCGTGAGCTCCTTAGTGGCGCGGCCTCCGCGCCCGCGGCCGCTGCCACACCCACGCGGCCACAGGGGGCCGCGCCACTGCGAACCCCGCCTTCAGA
>PLHN01000188.1 GCA_003139975.1 Acidobacteriaceae bacterium | reverse complement strand
TAGCAAATCTCCTGCCCGTCGGGCGAGAAGGCGTAGTCGTCTTGGCCGCCTAGCGAGAACTCAGGCGCATCGTGATCCCCCGGTGTCAGATCCCGCGGGGCAACTGGCGGAGCACCCGGAATCGGATGGACGTCACCGTGAGTCGTTCCTTGCTCATCTTTCCTTACGACAGCTTCGTAAAGGATCGGAACGACAAAAATGTGTGTGCGCATGCCACGCTTGTAGGCATTCCAGTGGCGATACAGCAGTCGGTCAAAGATCATCGCCTTGACCTTGGAGTCCTCAGCCTCTTTAGTCTTCTTTGCATTGCAGGCCGTCTCGGCTTCGGGCGCGCCATCGCATTCGGGATAAACATCAGAGGTGAATAGAATGTTGTTCCCGTCGGGTGACCAGAGTTCGCCGCCAGCCTCAGTGGCAATCGAGGTCAGCTTATGAACGCCCGTAACGGCACCCGCAGCGCCGTCGAAATCGGCAATCCAGACCTGTGAGCCGCCTTCCTTGTTCGAGATGAAGGCGAAGCGCTTGCCGTCCGGAGCCCAGCGCGGACGGTCGCCATCCTGATCGGGGATGAGGATGTGTTCAGTTTGGGCAGCCGAGGCGGCCGCCCCTCCGCTCAGCGGGACGATCCAGATGTGCGGGGTCTTCTTATTCGCAGCCAGATCGACATCTACCACGCTGAAGATCACCCACTTGCCATCGGGCGAGGGCACTGGCTCGCCGACGCGCTTCAGCTTCATCATGTCTTCGAAGGTAAAGGGATGCCTGGTTTGAGCGGCGGCGGAGAGAGACACAAGCACGGCAAATACGAACGACCGCAGGCGCATTGGATCCTCCAGAAGGAACCGAACAGTCTAATCTACCCAGGGATTAACAAGGCGGATACCGCAGCCTTCGAAGTCGGTAGTATTGCGAGTAGCCAGCGCGGCGCCACGAACCGATGCAATTGCGGCGATTTGAGCGTCCAATTCGGCCGCCGGCCGTCCTTGTTTTCTGCGGTAAGCGGCAATGTGCGAGAACTCTCGGGCTGCAGGTTCGTCAAACGGCAGGAGGCGACCTTCGAGCACGAATTGAAACAGCCGTTCGGCGGCAGCCAACAGCTCGCTTTTCCGTTTTCCCGCTGGAAGAATCTCGATTCCGTAAAGAATCTCGGCCAAAGTGATGCTGGTCGTGTAAAGTTCGTCGGCGGAATACTTCGACAACGACTTCGGAATCGCTGCGGCAGGCACGGGCCGCATCAATTCGGACACAACATTCGTATCCAGGATGATCACGCGGTAACCTCCAAGTGGTTCTGTCGACCGGTTGTCATCGGATTCCAGGATCGCGGATCGGGCCTCGCGGCGGGATTTTGAGATCAACTCCTCCAAGCGGTTCGAAAATGTCGCGAACGGCTCTGACAAAATCCGCTCCGGTTTTGGGCTTGGTGAGTTTGCGCGGTGCTCCATCGAGTTCATTCTGCAAAATCGCGCGCGCCTCCTGCTCCATGGAGCAGCCGTGCTGGGCGGCGCGGATGCGGAGCTTGCGCTTGGTGTTCTCCGGCAATTGGCGAATGGTGATGCTAGCCATGACATCAATGATAGCATTGATTGCACTGATTGCATAGTCAGGTCAGAGGTTCGAGGTCAGATTGCGGGGAGGTCAGAGGTTCGAGGTCAGATTGCAGAGGTTAAGATCTCTAAGGTTTATAGATCGGTTTGCACCGCAGGTTTCTTACCTCTGCAATCTGACCTCAGACCTCAGACGTCTCTTCAGCCCAGCTCTTCCAGCATGGCGGTCATTTCCGATTGGGCGTGCTGGTTGCCGGTGCGGCGGGCGGAGGAGATGCCATCGACCAGCATGCGCTTTGCCTCGTCGACTCGCTCGGCGCTTGCCAGAGTTTGCGCGGCCATGAAGTAGCCGGGAGTGTAATCGGGATTCTTCTCGAGCAGCGTTTTGAATTCGGCCAGGGCGCGCTCGACTTGGCCGGCTTTGGAGTATTCCATGGCCAAGCCGTAGCGGGCGAAGGCGTCTGCGGGATTGACAGCCAGGATTTCGGTCAGGGTTGCGATGCGGTCCATAAGTAGGTCTCAGGTCACAGGTCACACCAGCCGTCAATAGCTATTGGCCAATTGCTAAGTCTTATCACGCCGCCTCGCGTTACAATGAACTTTCTTCGAGGATCAAAATTTGGCGTGCCCTTATTTTATCCCGCGCGCGATTTTGAATGACGGGTCCTGGCCGCACCCATCGCGTCTGCCGCTAGCTGCGGGGTGGAGCGGCGCGTGCTGCGCTTCCGCTCAAGAGATAACGCCAGCGCACGCCCACATCCGCGACTTCTGCAATCTCGGCTATGCGAGCGCGTGTCCTCATCTTCCTCCGGGGCGCGATTGGGATGCGGTCCGCTTTTCCGTCGCGGGCGCGACTGCGGAACAGATCACGCTTCACTATGCCTGCGAATTGGGCCACGCTCCGATGGCGCATGGAACGATGACGTATGACTTGCCGCACGAGAGTTGGCGCGAAACTCACTCGGATGCTCGAATCAACAGGCTGGCGGCCAGCTACCTCCACGCCTATCGAGCGCGCAAAGTTAGCACGCAGATCTGACAAATCATGCCTGGTGACGAGAAAACAAGACTGACTCAGCCGCGGCCCGTGCGCGATTCGATCTCGGAAATGGCCGAGATTGTTCTGCCGAACGACGCCAATCCCCTGAACGCTCTTCTGGGCGGGCGCCTCATGCACTGGATCGACCTGGCGGGCGCCATGGCGGCTCACCGTCATTCGCGGCAGTGGGTGGTGACGGCATCGATTGACCACTTGGATTTTCTGGTGCCGGTGCGCGTCGGCGACCTCTGCATCCTGCGCTCATCGGTGAACCGCGCTTTTCGCACGTCGATGGAGGTTGGCGTTAAAGTGTGGGTAGAGAACTATCGCGCTGAAGAAAAGCGGCATGTAAGTTCCGCATATCTGACGTTTGTTGCGATCGACGAACAGGGAAACCGGCTGATAGTGCCGCCGGTGATTCCGGAAACGGCAGATGAGAAGAGGCGATATGAGGGCGCCGCACGGAGACGCGAGATCCGCAGGGCGGAATCGGCGCGCCGTACTCAGGTTCGCGGTTAAACTAGTTAGTACCCGTAAGTGGGGCAGTATATGCTGAGGGCGGTGCGGCCCAGTCGCTGAATGCTCGCACATCTCCGCGGGGGTGGTAAATGGAAAGTGCGCTTCTGATTCACCGTCTTCACTTCGCCTTTACCGCGACCTTTCACTATCTTTTCCCGCAGTTCACCATGGGCCTTGCGCTGCTGATCGTTGTGCTCAAGACGATCGCGCTGCGGCGGAACGACCGCGTGTACGACGAGGCCGCGCGCTTCTGGGCGAAGATTTTCG
>PLHN01000278.1 GCA_003139975.1 Acidobacteriaceae bacterium | reverse complement strand
ATCGGCGCGGCGGACTGGTTCGGGCTGCCGGTAAGTACGACGCACGTGCTGTCGTCGGGTATTGCGGGCACCATGGCCGCGAACCATTCCGGGCTGCAATGGTCCACGGTACGCAATGTGGCGATGGCATGGGTACTGACGCTGCCCGCTTCGATGGTGCTGGCGGGTTTCCTGTTCTGGGGGTTCCGGAAAGTGTTCTAACTTCCAAATCCGGCTTGTTCTGCCAGGTGAATCCTTTGTCAGCGTCCAGAGCGGGAAGCACGTAGAAATCAAGACGAGCTAATCGAGCTTGTGGAAGGACTTCCTACTGCGAATCGTGCAAGTCCGTCTGTCTTCCAACTGGGACCGCAATAGTTCCAACATGAACTGATGATTGGGATGGGGACGATGCCACGGCATTGCGGCCAAGAGAATGACGAACACCGCTAGCAGCGCCAATGTCCCCCGTCCTTATGTGATCGTGCGACCTTCAGCCTAAGAGACAAGTATAAAAGTCCAGTAAACGGTAGGTTAAGGTTTGTGTCGCCCTGTTGAACTTCACCATTTTGCCGATCCTCCGTGACGCTGCTGGCTTAATGACCTTGCGGGATGGCAACATAAGCCTGAAAATCTATGCATTGAACGCTTTTCATCAGAAATTCAAGTCCGTTTCAACTATCCGTAACAAAGGAACGTTAAAGAGATTGTTGGCTGTTTTTCCCGCATGAGTGCGCGCCTGGTTTTTGTCATCCGGCGCGGCGAATTCAGCACCGCGCTGACGCTGGCGACGCTGTGCGGCCATCGCCCTGGGACTAAACTAAGAATGGTTTCTCGCAAACAACTGGTCACGAGATTCACTGCACAAGTCCAGAGGCTCACCTGGTCTGCTGCTTCCTGACGATTTGCCTGTCCAGACTCAGGCCGCAGCAACACAACTGGTACGTTCGATGAAAATCAACTCGGAAACGAAAACATTCCGTCGATTCACCGCAACACGAAATCTGCTCACAACCCGCTTGCTCCTCGCGGCATTGTTCGTCTTAGCGAGCATGCTTCAGTTAGGAGCCCAGAACGTCGTACTAACCGGTTCGATCGCCGGCCGGGTCACCGATCCGAGCGGAGCGATAGTCCCGGGAGCATCGGCCGTCGTTCGCAACCTTGCGACCGGCGTGCAACAATCCACCGAAACCAACCATGCCGGACTGTACCAGTTTCCCGCAATCATGCCGGGCAACTATTCCGTCACGGCGAGTCTCAAAGGGTTCCGCGATGTCCAGGCCCTTGTGCAGGTGCGAGTAGGTAATACCGCTTTGCAGGACATCAAGCTGCAAGTGGGTGCCAGTGTGGACACGATCAAAGTAACCGGCACCACGCCACTACTGCGGCCGGCGGAATCCTCGGCCAGCACAGTGTTGGAACGGTCGCTGATTGAGGGCTTGCCGCTCAACGGACGTAAATACAGTGACTTCGTCACGCTGACGCCCAATACCAGCTACGACGGCGATACCGGCCTGGTGAGCATTGCCGGTCAGCAGGGCGGCGAGGACTCGGGCTACGCCAACGGCAATGGGTCCACTTCCATCACCGTGGACGGTTCCAACGCCACCAACAACTACTTTTCCGATGTTATCGGCCGTTACCGCATCCCCTACCTGTTTGGCGAAGACGCAATCCAGGAGTTTCAAGTGGCGGTTAGCCCCTACTCGGCTATTTACGGCGGTGGAGCGGGCTTCGTAACCGCGGTGACCCGGTCGGGAAGCAACGCCCTACACGGCAGTGCGTTCTATTACAACCGCAATTCCGTGTTCGAGGCCAACGACGCCCTGGACAAGGCCGCAGGAAATCCGAAACCCGACGACGCCTTGCAGCAATTCGGCGCCGCGGTGGGCGGCCCGATCGTGCGCAACCGCTTATGGTTCTTCGCGGATTACGAGCAGCAGCTGCGCAACAATCCAATTTCGGTGATCAACTCCACTTTGGCAACGACGCCGGCGAATCTGGACGCTTTTGTGCTTGCTAATTTCTTCCCGCCCACGGTAACAACAGCTCCAGCACTGCCTCCGCCCAACGAGCCCTTGCCAGTTCCGGGCAAGGACACCGTGCCGGATCCGAGCAATCCGGTATATCTGCAGCAAATATCGAACACCATTCACGCGCTGAATTCCAATCTCGGCACCCAAACCAGAAAGCGCAACGATTGGGTAGTCACGCCCCGGCTGGACTATCAGCCCAACTCCCGCGATGGCCTTTTCTTTAGCTTCAATGAGAACCGCTTCAGTTCACCCGGAGGTGTTATCACTGACCCCACCGTAGGCAATTATGGCCTGCAAACCCTTGCGAACGCCTACGTGCACACCTCCCAGGCGAGTCTCGGATGGACACATACGTTCTCCTCAAAACTGCTGAACGAATTCCATGCCAGCACTTCGCAAGATAACGAGATCTCGACCCCGACCGGTCTGGCCCCGAACACACCGACGGTGATTCTAGATAGTCCCGCGGCTTTTACCCTGGGGAATGCCGCTTTCTCCATCGGAAGAGTTTTTGAGAGACAGTATTCTCTGTCCGACCGAATGGACTACGTGATTGGAAAGCATACGCTGCAATTCGGTTTCGATTTCAACCGCGCCTGGGACGCGGACACCAACGATGGCGGCGCAGATCCAAACGAGGCTATCGACTTCGGGTCGCCGTTCGGCCTGTATGAATTTTCGAACCTGGAAGACTTTGCGCTCGGAAAATATAGCAATTTCAGCCAGGCGGCGGGCCACCCGACTTTTTCTTTTGCAGTGCCTTATTACGGGTTCTACGTGCAGGATACTTTCCGCGCCTTGCCGAAGTTGACGCTCGAAATGGGTTTGCGCGAGGACTTCCAGATTTACCCGCAGCCGGCGGAGAATCCGTTGTTTCCGCTCACCGGGCAGTATCCAAACCAGTTCCGGCGCGTGGCACCGCGCTTCGGATTTGCCTTGCAACCTACATCGAAGACAGTAGTGCGCGGAGGATTCGGCATGTTCTATACCAAAATGAACGGCCTGAACTACCGCAACGCGGTGATCTCGAACGGGCTGCCGTCGCAGCAATCCGAGGCAAGTATCAGTTACTCTTCCGGTCCGCCGGACAAACAAGTGCCGACGTTTCCCAATATCCTCCCCGCGAATTCCCCGTTGTTCTCGGCCTCCGAAGACATTTCGCTGATTTCTCCGCAGTTCCGTGCGCCCTATATTTTGCAGGCGAGTTTGCAGATTGAGCGCGAGATCTCCGAGAACACAACGTTAACCCTCGGCGCCATGTGGAATCACGGCGTTCATCTGCTTTCCGGCAGCGCCTATGACTTGAATCTCGAGCCGTTGACCGGCACGACCACCTACGTCGTCTGTCCCCCCACCGCGCAAACGCCGTCCGCCTGCAACGGACCGACTTACACCCTGCCGACGATGGATAATGCTCTGCTTGCGGAGGGCCGCGTCAGTAGCCAACTCGGCCAGATCCAGGAACTCATCAGTCCTGGGCAAAACCACTACAATTCTTTCTTCGCGCAAGTCCAGCACCGTATGTCCCGCGGCGTGGCACTGCAATTTTCCTACACCTTCGCCAAGAGCATCATGCTCGACGGCATGGACTTCAACAATCAGTTCGACTTCATCAATACCCATGCGCCGTCGTTACTCGATCAGCGGCACCGCCTTACTTTGGCGGCTGTTTACCGGCCCGGGCTGGAAAGACTGACCTCTTCGGGAACCGGCCGCACATTTCTCTCGGGCTGGCGGCTGAGCAGTATCATGGAGTTCTCTTCCGGTCGTCCTTACGCCGCCTTGTTGAGTACCGCCTGCACCAGTCCAATCCATTCCAGGACACAATTTACCAAGGCGTTCAACAATTGCATCGGCGCCGATGACAACCTCAACGACACCGCCTTTAACCAAGACACCGCTGCCACCGCGGGTGGCATAAACGGCGCTGGCCCCACACCCGGCATCGGCCTGAATTCCTTCTACGGCCCCTGGCTGGAGAGGATCGACATGGGGCTTGCGCGCAGTTTCGAACTCAAAGAAGGCAAGGAACTGGAATTTCAGATCCAGGCGTTTAATCTTTTCAACCACGCCAACTACTACGTACAGAACGGCGACGGGATCAACCAATTGCAATACAACCCGATTGGGTCGACCTGCGGCGACGGCATGTCGGTAAACCAGACCTGCTATCTGGTGCCCAACTCCGGCCCCGGCAATTTTGGAACCCTGCAGGAAATCAGCCCCAACGGCCTTCCCAGGGCCTTGCAGTTTTCCGCAAGATTCACCTTCTAGGTTGGTTATTCGTGAGAATTCTGGTCATCGAAGACGAAGCCAAGACCGCCAAGTTCCTGAAGAAGGGACTTGGGGAGGCGGGTTTCGTCGTCGATGTTGCCGGAGATGGGCTGGATGGCTTGCACCTCGCGCAGGAATTGCAGTTCGATCTCGTCATTCTCGACGTGATGCTCCCAGGGCTGGATGGCTGGCAGGTTCTCACTCGCTTACGCCACGAAGGCCAACGCGCGCTGGTGCTTTTTCTGACCGCTCGCGATGCTGTGCACGAGCGGGTGCGGGGGTTCGAACTGGGCGCGGACGACTATCTGGTAAAACCGTTCGCCTTCTCCGAATTGCTGGCCCGAGTTCGATCGCTGCTGCGCCGTGGGCCTGCGCGGGCGCAAGAGGGGCTGCGCCTGGCCGACCTTGAAATCGACTTATTGCGTCAGCGCGCCACGCGCGCCGGTCAGCGGTTAGAACTGACTTCCAAAGAGTTCCTTCTTTTATCGCTGCTGGCGCGGCGCGCGGGCGAGGTCCTATCGCGAACCCTGATCGCTGAAGCGGTCTGGGACATGAACTTNNATGTGCGAAGGCTGCGCAGCAAGGTAGACGATCCGTTCTCGCCCAAGTTGATCCATACCGTTCGAGGCGCCGGCTATGTCCTGGAATTCGACCGGTAGCCTTGCGTCGCTCTCACGCTTATGGGGGACTTTAGCGTTCCGGTTAACGGCCGGCTACGCTCTTGCAGGCTTGTTTCTTGTGTTCTTCGCAACCGCCAGTCTGTATTGGGTGCTGGTGAGTGAACTGGAGAAAAGCACCGATTTTTTTCTCGCTGACAAAGTGCACGTGCTGCGCACCATGCTGCGGGAGAGACCTGACGACTGGGACGCGCTGCGGGAGGAAGTTGAACTGGAATCTGCAGCCCGGCGCTACGAGCAATTTTATATTCGCTTGCTCGATGGACAAAACAAAGAACTGTTGATGACGCCGGGCATGGCCGATCAATTGGACCTGGCGCAACTAGCGAGTCAAACCCAAGGCCGCCCCCAACGCACCCTTCGGATGAGAGGCAGAAAAGGCCAGCCCTTCCGCGTGACCTGGGCGTCGGCGCCGGTTGGTCTCTCCGCAACTCAGACTGACACCCTCGAAATCGCGATTGATGTCGCGCAAAAAGAGGAGTTGCTGGCA
>PLHN01000160.1 GCA_003139975.1 Acidobacteriaceae bacterium | reverse complement strand
TCGCCGGGGCGGATGCCGGCGCGATAGGCGGGAGTGCCTACGAAGGGCGCGATGACGATGACCTTGTTATTGCGCGGGCCGACGGTCATGCCGACGCCGTAGTACTTGCCGCGCTGCTCTTCGCGCAGGGCGGAATAAGACTTGGGATCGAAGAAATTGGAGTGCGGATCGAGCTGGTGGAGCATGCTCGGGATGGCGCCGTTGTAGATTGCCTTGTCGGGATTGACGGGGTCGGCGTAGTTCTGCTCGATGGTCTCATAGACCTGCGTAAACTGCTTAACGCTCTCGCGGATGTCGGAGTCGGAGCTGGGCGAGGCGCCGGGGCTGATTTTCTGCGCGAACAGCATGCCGAGCAAGCCGAATAATCCGAGGACAATAACGATCAGGAAGAGAGAGCGACGAGAACTACGGGCCATGAGTCCGAATCCTTGGGCAGGTGTGTGGAAAGCGCTGAACCCACCCCAATTAACGCAGTATAGCATGCGCTGCGCCTGGTTTTTGACGCGCGAACTACCCGAAAGTTACTCCGGTTCGCAGTTGCTAAAACGGCAGAAATGGCTCAAAACACACGGGTGACGCCTTCTTCGAGGACGACAACTTTGTCTTTCACATGGGCTGCTGCTGCTTCGCGCGCGAGCAATTTCAGCGGCTCATCGACGGGCTCGTGCGACAGGCGAAATGTTCCATAGTGCATCGGGACCATCCAGCGCGATTTGAGGTCGAGAAAAGCTTGCATGGCATCGGCCGGACTGGTGTGCACGTTGCGAAATTGCGGCGGATCGTAGGCTCCGATGGGAAGTAGCGCAAGCTCGGGAGCCAGGCGTCGGCCAATTTCGGTGAAGCCGTTGAAATAGGCGGTGTCGCCGGCGTGATAGACGGAGTGTTTGCCGGCGCGCAGGACGTATCCGCCGTAGCCGCGATGGGAATCTTTCAGGATGCGCGCTCCCCAGTGGCGGGACGGGACATGCGTGATTTCCAGCGCGCCCACCCGGTGAGCATTCCACCATTCGAGCTCGATGATCTCTTTAAAGCCGAGATCGGAGACGAGGTCGAAGACGTGATGCGGGACGACGAGTGTAGGTGCGGTTCCAGTCTGGCGGCGGGTTTGCCGCGCAATGGTGCGCAACGATTGCCGGTGCAGGTGATCGAAATGAGCATGAGTGACCAGCACGACGTCCATAGGAGGCAGGTCGCGCAGGTGCAGGCCAGGTTGGCGAAGACGCTTCAGGACAAAAAGCCAGCGGGCAAAGTTGGGATCGATGGTGACGTTCATTCCGCCCATCTGCAGGAAAAAGCTGGAATGGCCGATGAAAGTCACACCCATGTGCCCGTTCGAGACCAGTAGCGGTTTGTGGGTTTGGCCGGTGCGAGGTGTAACGACAGAATGCCGAACCAGGCGCGTGAATTGACCGGCTCGTTTGCGGAGTGCTGGATTTTTTAATGAAGACTTTAACATTGCTTCCACCAGCCCTGCTGTTTCCCTGCCGGCTGGTCCAAACTCACTTTCAGCTAGGTTAGATGCTGCAACAGCCACATGGGACGCACGGGTCCCGGCGATTTACTCGCGCAGGAACTCTTGCATCCGGCGGAATCGCGTTTCCACCGGGGCTGAGGCCCCAACTGAGTCGCGGCAGCTTACGCGGCCCCTGCGGCTTCGCTCAGGGCAGGCACTAAAAGGGCCGCTTTTCTACGGCGACGTAAAGGCCAATGGACTCTTTCAGTTTATGCCAAATGGGTTTGTCTTGACCGTTACTTTGGTGGTCATATCTAATTCAAACCAGAGACGAAGCGGGCCCACAAATTCAAGTCTTGGAGACCAAGATCATGCGCGTGGCATTTTTGGGATTGGGAATCATGGGACGGTCGATGGCTGCCAACCTGGCGAAGGCAGGACACGAGGTCGCGGTGTGGAATCGCTCAGCAGGCAACGATGTGGAAGGCGCGCGGACAGCGGCTACTCCGGCAGATGCGGCGCGGGGCGCTGAGGTGGTGTGGATGTGTGTCTCGGACACGAAGGCTGTCGAGAGCTTGTTATTTGGCGAGAACGGCGTGGAGAGTTCGCTGGCGCCGGGGATGATTATCGCGGATTCGAGCACGATTTCTCCTTCGGCCACGGAGCGATTTGCTGCGCGGGTGAAGACGCATGGAGTGGATTATGTGGACGCGCCGATGACCGGCTCAAAGATCGCGGCGGCGGGCGGCAGTCTGATTTTTATGGTGGGCGGGGATGAGAGTGTGCTGGCGCGCCTGAAACCGCTGTTTGACGCAATGGGTAAACAGGTGTTCCACATGGGCGCGACGGGGAAGGGGCAGGCGACGAAGCTGGTGATGAACCTGCAAATTGCGCTGATTTTTGAGGGCTTCGCCGAGGCGCTTACGCTGGCGACCAAACTGGGCGTGGAACTGGAACGGCTGCTGCCGCTGGTGCAGGCTTCGATGGTGCGGTCGGGGGTAGTGGAGTACAAGGCTCCTTTTATTATGAAGCGCGATTTCTCGCCCAATTTTCCGTTGCGGCTGATGTTGAAAGATATTCGTCTGGCGCTGGCTGCGGCGAAGGAGTCGCGGGTGCGTCTGCCGGGACTGGAAGCGGTCGAGGAGGTGTATGACGTGGCGGCCGAGGAAGGGCAGAGCGATCTGGATTATGCGGCGACGCTGACGCTGCTGGAGAAATGGGCCGGGGTGGAGGTTAAGAGCGCGGCGTAAGGTGGCTAGCAGTTCGGGTTGTGCTTTAACTGCCGAACTGCCCTCGGCTTGAACAGCCGGGGGCGGCTCTTCGTACGTGACGGCACCCATCGCTCAACGCTGAGCGGACAGGAGTGTCCGCGCCACACGAGCTACTTCTCACCAAACTACTTCTTTGCGAAGGCGCGGATGTAGTTCACCACATTCCAGACATCGTCATCCTTGGCGCGGTCGCCTTCGGGGGGCATTTCGCCTTTGCCCTTGCGGATAATCTGGAACCATTGGCCATCGGTCGAATTCTTCTGGACATCGGGATTGGTGAAGTCGGTGACATTTTTCATGTCCGCAGCCATGTCGCCTTTGCCGTCACCATTTTCGCCATGGCACATGGCGCAGTCGACTCTGTACACCTTCTTGCCTTTGGCGAG
>PLHN01000238.1 GCA_003139975.1 Acidobacteriaceae bacterium | reverse complement strand
ATCTGCGACCGCGTCCGCACCGCGCGCTTGTGCAACTCGTACGCAGCCGTCCACTTCTCAAGCGCCAGGTGCAGATAGACCACGTTCCCCGGCCGCAGCCGCGCCGCCCGTCCCGGCAGCGTCCGGCTCCATTGCCGCCACCGCTTCTTGTCAAATTGGTTGAGATCCCTCCACGCCAGCTGTTTGCATTCCGCCTCGCGCGCACGCACATGATTGAGCAGCTTCCCCACCACCAGATCTTCCGTAGAGTCGCGGCTTGCGGGTGCGGGTGCCCCATCCTTGCNNCGTTCTTTGCGCAAGGGTGGGTGTCGAGGGTGCCCCATCCTTGCGCGTTCTGTGCGCAAGGGTGGGTTTGTCTCCCTCCGCTGCCGAGTCGCCGACAACCTCCAGCTTATCGATCCACTCCTGCATCACCTGCATGTCGCGGAGTTCGCCGAGCGCACGAAAAAGCTTCCGCCCCGCCTTCTTCATTTCCTTCCACGACGGGTCCGGATCCATCGCCATCAATCCATCCGCCAGCGACCGGCAGCGTCGAATCGCCACGCGCAGATCATGCACGGGATCGGCCTCAAACCCCGCCGCTGCGCGACCGCACTCCTCCAGCACCCGCTCCATCCAGAAGCGCAAGCCGACCTTTGATTTTGCCGGGGATTTTGGACTTGCCGGCCTTGGACTGGCCTGCTTAAGGACTGAACTCGCTCCCAACCTGGCTCCTTAGTTCCTGCTGGAACCATTGTCGCCTCTTTACGCCAATTCTTCTAGAGCAGCGGTGAGGAAAGCGACAATCGGCGTGCGATTCCCTCATCCCTGCAGACTTTGGTTGGGGCTGCAAAACGAAGAGAATTTCAGTGCCGAGGGCAATTTAAAAAGCCAGTCCGACTCGGCTGGCTGGCTCCGTTGCTCCGCTCCCGTTACTTGATAGAACAAACTTGAAATGGAAATTTCAAGAACCTGACCTTCCAACCAAAACCCAAACTGGAAAAGTTAGAAGGTGCCCGAATCGCGCCGCGTCAGGATGACGCGTTCAAGAGTGAGTTCGTTGCCGACAAATATGAAGTTGTACGGAGATCCGTTCAAAAGCGCACCCAGCACGTCGCGCGCTGGCCCAGGTCCCAGATCCACAATCACTTCTTCCCGCTCTGCTCCTGCCGGAATCGCGACCTCAGCTTGCGTCTTCAAGTGGACCTCAAACAGCACCTGCGAAAGCGTCGCTCTCGCCGAGTGAATGCTCAGCATCCCGTTTTCGTAGGAGACGCTCACCGCCGGTTTCGCCGGTTCCGAAGCCGCAACCGCACCACCAGCGTCGCTGCTCTCCTGCGTGAGCGCCGGAATATTGACCGCCGCATTTGCCGCGCCCGGCGCTGCAACCGTCACAGGAGCGGCGCTAGAGACCCCGGAAGGTGAGTGCGTCGGCAAGGGTAGGTTCGCAACCGCGTTCGTCATCGCCAGTTTCGCGGGCGCAACCGAAGGATTCGATACCAGCGCAGTCTCTCGCAGGTGCGCACCCGCTGAAGATAGTGCGATCGAGCCCTGGCTGCGAGCCGCACTCCCTCCGCCCAGCTTCACCACTACAGCATTCTGTCCGGTCGAAATCCGATAAGGCTGGGCCTCTTCGAGATCCAGCACGATTCGCGTTATAGGAGGATTTTTAAAGAACAGCCCGGAGCGAACACTTTTCAGCGCGCCACGATTCACCGTTAGCGCTCGCAGTTCCGCGGAAGGCACGGCGCCGGGAAAATCCACCACGATNNGTCTGGATCTCGACTTCCATGGCATCCGCGTTGCCCCGCACTAGCACGTGCTCGACCGTTGCGCCCGATTGCGCGATAAGGGGTTCCGCTAGAAGGGCAACCGAGAGCAGGGCTCCGAAATACAGCTTGCAAGACATGGGCACTTAACGAGGAGTGTAGCAGTTGGAGCGAGCGAAGAATTACTCGGAAGTCGTAGTCCTAGTGGTGCCAGCGGATGGCTGACCTGATCCCCGGACTGCCGCTTGCTCTAAGCTCCGACCAGGCTCTTGTGCTTGCGGTACCGCCAGCCAATTGCTGCCAGTCCGGAAGCAAGCAGAATCATCGTCGAAGGCTCGGGAACCGAAGGATGGTGGGACGGCTTATGGCAATGGGACGTGCCAACTTCCCCTAACATGGCGCAATTCCGAGGGGGAAGCGGGAGCTCGAAAGGAACGTAGGGGAACTGAAAATTGCTCGCGTACAGCTCGGGTGAAACTGGCTGACCCGCAGGCAATTCCGGGGNNCCGCAGACTTGCCCGAATCGGCAAAGCCGGACCAATCGGCTCAAGCGCCACGGGCTGGTCCAGAACATCTTCTTCCGGCTCTTCGTTCGAAACCTCTGGTTTGGCCGTGTCGGAAACCTGGTTGCCACACTTTGCCCGCGCCGTGATCTTGCCGTCGGTCAGCAGCATCTCGCCGGCCTTCAGTCGAATCCTCTTTTGTGTCCAGAAGACTGTGTCGCGAATGCGATAGGAAACGTAGACATCGCGCGGCTCCGCCAGCCGAACAAGGTGAGCCCGATTGTAGTCAAACTGACCGAAATGGCGGGCCACCGCCTTATCGTTGGCGNNCTCCCGGCACAACCGAGTATGGATAAACCCCTGGAACTCGTGTCACATACACGGGCCGCTTGGTCGATTGCCGCGAGACGAACCCAAGATCCTGCTGGACGGCCTTAGCCCAAGATGACTCCGGCGAGCCCTTGGAACCCTCCATGGAGGGCCACTGGGAGACTCGAGCGGCAGTTTGCCAGCAAGCAACGGAAATTACCGCTACTGCCACCGAACCCAGCAAGAAACGCTGCGAGCGAAGACGACGCTTGTACCAGCTTCGCCTACGCCGTACACCTCCGTCATTCGCACGGTTGCTCAGAAGGCACTCTCCTCAACTTCTGGGTCCAGTGTCCTGCAGGCAGACAACTCCAGACCCGCGTGCTGCACTTCAACAGCCAAACTTTCAGCGTTTCAATTTATTTTCAACCGGTTGGAATGCAAGCACTTACAAACGCGAAGCATGATGGCTACTGGCACTGCACAACCAAATTAGTCACAAAGGCAGCAAAACTTTACGTGCGTTGAAGCATCCCACGTCTGCGGGGCTGCAGACCGATTAAACCTGCAACAGTTGCAACAGAACTTTAGCTGAATCCTTGGTTTGAGTCCAGAACAATATACGGCCAAGGCTGTGCAAAACTTAAATGCTTTGTGCATGCATATTTTCACCTACTGCTAATGTCCGGGGCCATCCTGATTCCGATCCCGGCGTTCTGCCCGATATCGACAAAGCAACGGAAAGGGGGACGCGCTCACTGGTGCTCGACCGTGCAACTGTGAGCTTGCAACCAGGCTTTCGCCTGTTGGTGAACACTGGCAACTTCGTCCTGAGTTAGCTCAGTGGCAAGTGCTTGGAGCTGCGAATCGGCATTCTCATCGCCTAGGGCGAGCGCCAGGTCATACCAGAAATAGGCCTTGCCGTAATCCTGTTTAGCTCCTGCGCTGCCCGCCCAATATTGCGCGCCCAGGGCAGAGAGCGCTGGAACGTATTTTTGCTCCGCCGCGCGGTGGAACCAATCCGCGGCATCCTTATCGCTCGGATGAACGCCATCCCCATCGCGGTAAAGTTTCCCCAGCCGCCACTGCGCTTCGGCATCACCCTGCTGGGCCATCTTCGTAAGTTCTTCCGGCGTCGCTACGCGTGTCTTACCCGCCTTGGTTTCCCGTGATTGCTTCCACCCAACGTCGGACCACGAAAACAAGTCGGGACCCAGCCAACTCACAATCCCAATCACGGCTACTACAGCAACGGCCACAAAAATAATGCGTTGATTTCGGCGACGACGCTTGTACCAGCTTCGTCTCCGTCGTGCTGGATCGCCAATCGCACGGTCGCTCAAGGTTACCTCCCGGATCTGCGCCCCGGGGGCGACGCTAGCATAAACAAGGCATACAAACAGCCAAACCGCTCCCCAGGCATCCGCCAATAACCATCTTAAATGCAAAGACTTAACTTACAACGCAGTGTAACACTAACCAATCTGCGCAGCAAATTTCACCTGCAGAATGGAAAAATAAGCATACTCTTCCCTGCTGGAGATTTTCGCGACATAACTCCCAGATAGGACGCCCTCGTTAATCCTTACGCCGTTTCGGCTATCTCCCAGAGCGGGCCAAATTTGAAATCTACGGCCCCGGACGGCAGTATTTTCATCCGCTCCTGGAGACTAGCCCATGCCGGTCAAACAACACAGTCACAAGCATCCCGAAGTCGAACAGTGTGTGAAAAAACTCGAACAGCAAATCAAGAAGTTGAACAAAGCGAGCTGATAACCGCGGCATTTGTCAAAAGGTTCTTCCTAACCCGAATCGCACCTGAAACGGTTCGACGGGGTGGAAAACGTCTGTGAATGCCGGCGTGGCTGTTGGCGTTATTTGGGAGGTATAGGCGTAGTCAATGTCGTGATCGCGGCGGTGAAGCAGATTCAAAAATTCGGCCGAAACGCGCCATTTCTTGTTGATTTGATAACCGACTCCCGCGTTGAGCAATGCCGTTGCTTTTGAGCGATAAATTCCGTCCGACGTCAAATCGCGCGGACCAAAGTAGCGCAGGCGCAAACTCGCCGAGAAGCCTTTGAGATCGTGCAGTATGACGCCCGAGGAAATCACCCACCCAACCGCTTCGGGCACACGCTTGCCACCCGGGCTGCCCGGCGCCGCATCGTCTTCGTCTATTGTGGTAAACAGAGATCTCGAGTCCGCAAGGTCAAAATCAAAAGCCAAATGTTCCCAAGGCGTGTAGTAGTTCGCCCATTCGACGCCATAGCGGTTGCTCGACTGTTCTGAAGCGACCGTGCCTCCGGTGTCGCCATC
>PLHN01000314.1 GCA_003139975.1 Acidobacteriaceae bacterium | reverse complement strand
CAGAGTTTCAAGGTTTCAAAGTTTCAAGGTTTCGCGGAACGGGATATCAAGGGTGTGGATCGCTTTCTTTGCAGGGACTCGATTAAACGATTGAGCAAGCCGAGGACCTGATAACCTTCCCTGTCCAATTCTGTATGCGTTTCTGGTTTGAGGTATCCCAGATCGCAGGCAATCGCTAGCTGAGTATCGAGTTCAAGGAGCGAACCTCGCGCCTGTCCGAGAAAATGCAAGAATTCGCCAGGGGGCAACCGGCCCTGTCCCTCCGAAATGTTTGAGGGCACCGAGACGGCGGCACGCCTGCTCTGGGAAGTCAACCCGTACAGTTCTGGTCGTGGGAAGTTTTCTGTAGCCCGGTAAACATGAGTAGCTAGCAATCTTGCCTTCTGCCAGACCACTAGATCGCGATAGGAGCGCGCCACGATATTCTCCCGGCCACAGGGTCCATGCGGCTCAATCCCTATAGAGTCTGAACGGCATCGCAACCCTACAAAAGTAGTGCGGCCGTTAGTGGAGTATAGCGGGCGAGGTCTTTGAAACCTTGAAACTCTGAAACCTTGAAACCTTAGTAGAAAAGATACTTTCTCCACTTATCATCCGAATGCCCCATCAACCGCATGATGTGGCGCGAGGTGTGGAGATTGAAGGAGCGGGGCTCGCGCATGGGGCGCATGTTGGCTTCGTGCGGGAGCTGGTTGCCCTTGCGGCGGTTGCAGGGATGGCAGCAGGCGACGAGGTTCTCCCAGGTGGAAAGGCCTCCGCGGGAGCGGGGAATGACGTGGTCGAGCGTGAGTTCGCTGGACGGCAAAGTTGTCGAACAGTACTGGCAGGTATTGCGGTCGCGCAGGAGAATGTTCTTGCGCGACAGAGCGCGCGATTGGTGCGGGATGCGGCGATATTCGAGCAGGCGGATGACCGAGGGCACGCGCACGGCGACGCGGGCGGCGTGCAGGAAGTGTCCGTTCTCCTCTTCGGTCATGGCGATGCCCTTGAGCACGAGCACGATGGCGCGGCGGGCGGCGCAGACATTGATCGGCTCATAGGAAGCGTTGAGCACAAGCACGGGCTGATGCAGTGCGTGCCCATCATTATCCTGATGGACGCCGGCAGCAAGCATCCCGGGCGGCATCTGGGGTCGCCAGCTTCCACCGAAATTGTGCATGCGCAAGGACATAATCATCCAACGTGAGTCGCTATGCCGATCGTCGGCTCGCGGCTTGCTTCCGTCATCCCAGGTTCCGCCATACTGTGTTCCGTCATCCCAGGTTCGTCATCCCGGCCTTCAGAAACATCCGGCTCCACAAAGAAATTCGACACGCGCAACGTTCGCCCTGCGGTTGCTACCCACACGCGCGCCGCACCGGCACGGCGAAGAACACGGGCGCACTCGGACGCGGTGGCGCCAGTCGTGTAGACGTCGTCGACCAGTAGGATGTTGCGATTCGAAATGGCGGTTGCGTCCTTGACGGCAAACGCGCCCCGCAGATTCTGACGGCGTTGATGACGCGTAAGGCCGATCTGGCTTCCGGTATCGCGCAAGCGCACCAGCGCGCCAGCGCATAGTTCAAATTTCTTGACGTGGCCCGAGCGCGAGAGCTGTTTGAGCGCAGCTCGGGCGATTAAATCCGCCTGGTTGAAACCGCGCTGCGATTGCTTGTGCGCATGCAGCGGCACGGGGATGACGGAGATAATCCCGGAAGGCAGCGACGGATCGAGTGCGGCAATGGACTCGGCCAGCATGCGTCCCAGAACCTGGGCCGCCGGCCGCACCTGGCTGAACTTCAGCAGATGAACGAGATCGCGCAGAGCACCGTCGTAGCTGCCATACGCGACTGCCCGCTCAAACGGCGGCGCAGCCAAGCGACAGAGGCGGCAGCGACCGTCGAGAGGTTGGCCGGCAGTCTTTGCGGCGTACAGCAAGGCCTCACCGCAGATGGCGCAATAGGAGCCGGTCAATGGCCGAAGGGCGTGGAGGCAATCGTTACAAACGGGAAGGCGGGAAATCTTGATTAACGGGGAACCACAGATGCGGCAATCGGCGGGAAAAAGCGTGAAAAAGAGGGTGGCAGCAGCGCACTCTGCCCAGCAGACGACCGCATGGATCGTTGCTGCGGGCCGGGCAACCCGTATTCGAAAGCCAGTACTGCTGAAGACGGCCTCCCACACCCGGCTGGGCTTCGAGGCCGCACCCGGGCGACACCAGTTTAGTATAGCCGCTCCTAGGCAATGCGGCTAGTGCGTGTACTCGTCCAGTAGATGAGTACATGCCCTTGTAAAGCTGGGGTTCGGCATGGTAAGGTGCGCCGTCGATCTGCTACGGTGACAAGAAGATGAAACCGGCCCCGACCACGAGGATTTTATGAGCACTGTTCCTGCAAATACGGAAGCCCCGCGCAAGCATCGTCCCTATGTTCCGGAGACGATGGAAATGAAGGAGTTTACGTTCCGGGCTGTGCTGATCGGCCTTTTCCTGACGGCTTTACTGGGCTCCGCCAACGCCTATCTCGGCCTGCGTGCCGGTATGACGATCGCGGCGACCTACCCGGCGGCGGTCATCTCGATGGCCCTGCTGCGCTTGATGAAAGGCTCGCTGCTCGAAGAAAACATCGCCCGCACCGTGGGCTCGATCGGCGAATCAGTGGCCGCCGGCGGAATTTTCACAATTCCCGCCTTCGTCATCGCCGGACTCTGGCCCGCGCTCACGCTCGATGTTACCCGGCCTGAATACTGGAAATCCGTCGCGTTGATGCTGATCGGGGGCACGCTGGGGATTTTGTTTGTCACGCTGCTGCGGCGCGTGATGGTCGAGGATCCGGATCTTCCCTTCCCGGAGTCAGTAGCCGCATCCGAGATTCACAAGGCTGGCCAGCAAGGCGCAAAGGCGGCCAAAATTCTATTCGCCAACATGGGATTCGGCGGTGTGATGTATCTGCTGGGCGCAGTCAATGTTTTCAATCCAAGCAATACTTTTCCCGTCAAGATCAGCGATATGGGAAAAAAGTTGTTGCTGCGCACGAGCACCAATCCCAACGTAGCGACTACCATTACCGGCGGTTCAACCCTGTTCACTGCGCCCGACATCAGCCCTGCCTACCTTGGCGTTGGTTACATCATCGGACCACGGCTGGCGGCGCTGAACTTCGCTGGCGGCCTGCTGGCGTGGGGCCTGCTGGTTCCCCTTCTCACCTTCACACTTGGACCGTACATTCAAGCCGCGCAACCTGACGGACACCCGATTGCGTGGCCGTTGCTGGCCGGGGCGATCTACTTCTCCATTGTGCGGCCGATTGCCGTAGGCGGAATGCTAGTCGGCGCGAGCTACACGCTCTTCCGCATGCGCAAGCAACTCGGGGCCGGAATGAGCCGGGCGGTGTCTGACCTGAAGAAATCGGCGACGGCGCATGCCGCGAGCAATCGCACCGAGCGCGACTTGCCGGCCAAGATAGTATTTGCGGGCGTGGCGGTTGTGTTTGTCGCAATGGTTCTTCTGTATCACTATTTCATCAGCGGCGCCGGGACGCTCTCGGCTTCGAAGGTTCTCTCGGGCTCGCTGGTCGCAGCTGGGGTCATGATCATCATTGGATTCTTTTTCGCCGCCGTCTCGGGCAATCTGGTAGGAATGATCGGGTCGTCGAACAATCCGGTGTCCGGCCTTACGTTGTGCACGTTGGTGATCGCGGCGTTGCTGATGGTTGCCTTGGGCGTGTCTGGCGTTGGAGGTGTTGCCGCGGTGCTCGGAGTGGCTGCCGTGGTTTGCGTTTCTTCGGCGGTCGCGGGCGAGATGTTGCAGGACTTGAAAGTCGGGCACATCCTGGGAGGCACGCCCGCCAAAATGCAGATTGGCGACATTTTCGGAATCGTCGTCGCTTCGCTGGTTCTTTTCTTCCCGATGGCCATTCTCGATCACGCCTACCATTTCGGCAGCCCTGCGCTTCCCGCACCGCAAGCCGGCCTCATGGCAATGCTCTCCAAGGGCATTGTGGGCGGAGATATGGCTTGGCCACTGGTGATTGTCGGCATCCTGATGGGGATTACCGCAATCCTGATTGAAGTAAAGAGCGTGATGCTGTTTGCGGTTGGTATGTACTTGCCGCTGGGAACGACGTTCGCCATTTTTATCGGTGGGGTCATCCGCTGGATCACCGACACTCTGCGCGACCGCCGCGGCTACAACGACGCGCAAAAAGCCCGCGTGGATAACGCGGGTGTGTTGACGGCCTCCGGCCTGATCGCAGGCGAAGCGCTGTGCGGGCTGCTCATTGCGGGACTCGTGGGCTCCGGCCATGACGTCACGTTTGTGAAATGGGAGGCGCCGTTTATCACCGCGCTGATCGCGCTGATTGCGTTGACGCTGGTGATGGTGCGCGTACCGCTGGCGAACGCGGGCCGGCCGGAAGATCCGGCGCCGCCGACAGCGATTATGTAATGCGCTTGTGTGGAGCGGGCACTCCTGCCCGCGTCCCGAACGAAGTGAGGGATCTCAAGTCGAAGGCAGAAGTCAGATTGAAGGAATGAACCTGATAGCTACGCGCAGGTCGGGCTTCTCTTCAATCTGACTTTTCCTTTTTGCGATTCCTCCGTGATCTCCGTGTCCTCTGTGNNCGAAGCCGCCCGCCGTGCCGGACGCAATCCCGCCGATATTACGCTGATGGCGGTGAGCAAGACTTTCCCACCGGAGTCGATTCGTGAGGCTTACGCGGCTGGGATTCGCGTGTTTGGCGAAAATCGGGTGCAGGAGTGTGCGGGGAAGGCTGACGCCCTGCACGGATTGGCTGGCACGGAATGGCATCTGATTGGCCACTTGCAGTCGAACAAGACAGCGAAGGCGGCGGAATTGTTTGGGGCTGTCGATTCGGTGGATTCGGTAAAGCTGGCTGACAGGTTGAACCCAGCGGCCGAAGCAGCTGGCAAGAAGCTACCCGTGCTGATCGAGATCAATGTAGGCGGCGAGGATGCAAAGAGCGGCGTCGCTCCGGGGTCGGACGAGCTTGAGCGGATATTGATCGGCGCGCCGCGATGGAAGCATCTGGCGATTCGCGGGCTGATGACGGTGCCACCTTACACCGATGATCCGGAGG
>PLHN01000191.1 GCA_003139975.1 Acidobacteriaceae bacterium | reverse complement strand
GCGACATGTGGACCACGATTCACAAAACCGACCGCAGACACTACCTGCTGAACGCGTATCGCGTTCTGCTCACGCGCGCCCGTCAGGGAATGGTAATCTTCGTACCGCCCGGGGACGCCTCAGATGCGACGCGGGCCGCTGAGTTCTACGACCAGACTTATGCCTACCTCTCCGGGATCGGAATCGGTCAGGCCTGATCCCTGATGGCCAGCGTCTCTGACCTGATGCCCAACCTGCATGCGGAGGATTGAGCGCACCAACGTCTGCCGCCGCGATCCATATATCATGCCTGCCAAGCTTCGTTTGACCTCCCAGAAATCTTCGAGCCCCTTTCGTTTGTTGCCTCTACGCGGATCGTACGTACACATCTGTATTCCAAACAATATTTTCTTCGCCGCCTCTTCGCCTTCACTATATTCTGCGTCCGTACAATCTTTTATGCATAAACCACTCGCCTATTGCTAACTTGTGACCAATGTCCTTGACGACCCAAGTTACAATAGAAGTAAGGCAGTCCAATCTGCCAGCCGCTCTTTGACAACTGATGGAGGTCACCCCGACCCCGGGTGCCAAGGATCACCCCTGCGCCCGTTTTAGTAGGGTTTTGCCTGACGGCTGACGGCTGATGGCTGACGGCTAGCCCCTAACTCTCGCGCGCTCAAGACTTTGCCTCTAACCCTCAACGGCTCAGGACTTTGGCAGGGAAAATTCGCTAAAGTCTTGATTCCAATAGACCGGGGGAGGGGGAGAGGGGTACCCAGCTGGCTACTGCCTGATGTGGAATGGAGATTTTGCCGAAAGAGCGTTTAGGGTGGACTGGCATATGGTTCGCTTCACAACCACGATCCTGATTCTGGCGTTGGCGATCGGCGCTTTCGCGATCGGCGCATTCGCGCAGGCACCGGCTGATTTTGCTTCCAGGAAAGCAAATCTGGTAGCGCTCGAACGCTTGTGGAACCAGGTGCAAGTAAATCGTGACGCGAAAGCCATCGCCGCGATGATTGGAGACCGCTTCGTCAACACGGAATTCGACGGAGGAGTAAGCAAGCGCGGAAAGTTTCTCGCGGATTTCGCCGATCCCAAGTTCAAGCCCAGCGTGATGAACATCGACAACGTTGAGGTGGAAGTGTACGGAACGACGGCCATCGTCGCGGGCGATTATCACACCAAGGGTTTGTATGACGGCAAGGCCTACGAACACTTCGGGCGGTTCACGGATACCTGGGTTTACGGGGATGGCAAATGGCTCTGCGTCGCCAGTCACAGCAGCCTTAAGAAGTGACGCCTATTTTGCCAGCTGTTCACCGCTTATCAGCTATTAGCTCTCAGGCCTCAGGTCTCAGGAAAAAACAGACTTGGCGCGTCGCGGTACAGAAGTCCTTCCTCACCACTTTCCTTGAACCCGTGTCCTTCCGGACAGACATTCGCCGCGAGATTATGACACCATCCGTGTGCTTTGGCCCGGCTGCTCCCGTGCACTTGTGAGTTTGGGCCGTGTCCTTGTGATAGCTGCGCGTTCTTGGCAGCACCGGTAGCATGCCCACATGGAGGCCCTCCCTATGAAACGCATTGCCTGGCGCCGCTTTGCGGCGATTTTGCCAGCGGTCATTCTCCTTACCCTCATCGGAACCAGCACTGTCTCGGGTTCTGGACCACTGACTGGATCGCAACCAGTTGTGGCGGCACAAGGGACCAGACAAGCCGAGACGGCCTTTTTGCCGACCGCAAGCGCGGCAGATGGGGCCCAGTTTGTGCCCAGCATCCATCCGGCGGCGAAGGCGGTCACGATCACGATTGACGCTCTCGGGAACCGGCACGCCATCAGCCCGTACGTATATGGATTCGCCTATCCTAACTCGGCGGCTGACATTACCGACAGCGGCGCCACCGAAGTGCGCTGGGGCGGAGACGCGACCTCGACTTATAACTGGCAGCTCGAGACTTACAGCTCGGCCGCCGACTATTACTTCGAAGACTACGCGGCATCGGGATTCAACAACGGCAGCGATGGCAGTTCCACGCAGTTCATCACGGATGTGAAGAACGCCGGCGCCGCTCCGCTGATGACGATGGTGATGCTGCCCTGGGTGTCACAGAGTCCAGAGACCTCGGTGACGCAGGGAGGCACGGACAACTATCACTGGAGTTATTCGGTTGCGAGCTTTGGCGCGCAGTGCAGCGTCGACCCTTATAACACGGACGCAGGGGACGGCCTGAAGACTGATTGCTCTACTCCCGTCACGACCAATGCGGCGACTACGGCTTATTACCCGTTGCTGGACGACAACAGCCAGACCTGCCCGGGAACGACGTGCGTTTATCGCAACGCGTGGGCGCAGGCGCTGGTCAAGGCTTTTGGCTCGGCACCGCATTTTTATGACATGGACAATGAGATCGAAATCTGGGGCAGCACCCACCGGGATGTGCATCCGCAGCCTTCGGGTTATGACGAACTGCGCGACACGTATATTGCCGAGAGCCGGGCGCTGAAGGGATGGGATCCGGCGGCGGTCCGGTTTGGGCCGATCACCTGCTGCTGGTGGTTTTACTGGAANNGCATGCGGGCATCGACTTCGTGCCATGGTGGCTGAACGAAGTTTACTGGCAGGACCAGATTGCGGGGACGCGGTCGGTAGATGTGTTCGATCTGCACGCCTATCCCGATACGCCCGATACATCGAGCTATACACTGGCGCAGAAGCGGGCGCTGGCGTTGAAGATCTTCCGCGATTATTGGGATCCAACTTTCGTGAGCCCTTCGTCGTCGATCAACCAGAAATGGACGACTTTCCTTCAACCGAAAAAGACGATCCCGTTTCGCATTCCGCGCATGCGGGCGATCGCGAACATGATTTATCCGGGCACGCCGATGAGCTTTACGGAGTGGAATGCGGCGATCGCGGGCGAGTCGGATTTTTCGACGGCGCTGGGGGATGCAGATGCATATGGGATCCTGGGGCGTGAACGAATGTATCTGGCTTCGCGATGGACGGCCCCGGTGAATACGAACCCGAACTATCAGGCATTGAAGCTCTATCGCAATTACGACGGCCAGCATCACACGTTCGCGGCAACGTCGGTCTCGGACGCAAACAATGCCAGCGCGAATCTGTTCAGCAGTTACGCCGCCGTCGATCCGACGGGAAAGACTATGACGGTGATGGTGCTGAACAAGGCGCCGAGCACGACTTTTGCGGGGTCGTTCGCGATCAGCGGATTTACGCCGTCGCAGGTGACGGCCTATACGCTCTCGCAGAAAAATCCGACGACGATTGTGGCTTCGGCGACGCAAGCGTGGCCGTCGAGCCTGACGTTTGCTCCTTATAGCGCGACGCTGCTGGTCGTGACGGGGTCGATGGCGAAACTGCCCGAGGCGGAGTGGGATTTGAATCCGGATACGACNNGCGACCATGCTGCCGGGGGGCGGAACGGTGACGCTGGCTCCGAAGATCGTTTCAGGGTCGGGGACGGTGACGCTGGGGACGCCCACGTTCGACACCGGCATTACGGTGGCAGTGACGCAGGGCACCATTACTGCGAGCCAGAATGGCGCGATTTCCGTGACGGCCGGCAGCAAGCCGGGCTTTTATCACTACACGATTCCGAGCACGGACAGCTCCGGCGCGGCGCAGGAACAAAGTGGATGGATCCTGGTGGGGAATCCTCCAGCAATGCTCACGAAGCAAGGGGACGGGCAGTCGGGCGCTCCGGGCACGAATCTGAATTTGTCGGTGACGCTGAATCCAGGGTCGTCGGGCGGAAGCGCGGCGGGAGCGGATGTGTTCTTTACGGCCAATGCCGGAACGCTTTCCAGCCGGCTGGTGACAACCAACTCGTCGGGTGTCGCGGCGGTGGTGCTTACGTTACCTGCTAGCGCGGGCATGGTGCAGGTGACGGCGGAAGGCCCGTATGGGCTGGGGCATCCGGAGGTGACGTTTACGGAGATGTCGCAGTAGAGTCCAAGCTAAGAGGAAAATGGACAGCGAGGGCCGCGAGTGAAGCGGCCCTCGATCCGAGAGCGGGGCGCGCTCGGAACCGTCGGCGAGTCGCCGGCGCTACTATCCGGGCGCCCGGCTTTCGCCGGTAGTTCTTAGGACGCTCTATTGCTTGTCGTAGACCGCGGTTTCGCTGATCTTCTTGCCCTTGGCATCGGTTGCATGGAGGGTGACGGTACGGGTCTTGCCGTCGGCAGAAACGACGATGCGAGCGGTGACAGTCGCTTTGCCATCCTTCTTGTTGGTCAAATCCATAGTATTGCCGTTGACCTTCTTGTAGGAGCGTGAGTCTGACGTCGGATCGCCGGTGAGCGGATAGTCTTTGCCGTCGAATTTGCCGGTCCACTCGCTGTGCGTCGGCTTACCCTGAGCGTCGACGCCGTCGACAGTGACTTTGATGTTGTCGCCGGCGGCTTCGTAAACAACGGTGTGATTCTTGGGCGCTCCGGGGCTGAACTTGGATTTTGCTTCGTTGAGCTTCCAGGTGCCCATGATCGAACTCTCGGCAAAGCACAGCGTCAAGCCTGCCAAGCACACCACGATCGTCAATGCGATACTTCTTGTCTTCATCTTCCCTCCTTGTTGGTAGAGCCGCCACATCATGGCGAGCTATCGTCGTCGCTTCGGGCTGCGTTGTCAAGGCGTTGAGCCCGGGCCTACTGTCCGAATTCAATCTTTTGACCACGGAGTCGCCGAGACACGGAGAAACCCAACTGCTTGCGAACCTTCCCCTTGTCGCACGATCTGCTGCGTCGCAGTGGAAACTTTGGCGGGTGGCCGGTAGTCTAATTGCATAGCTGGTGTGCTGAAAGTTCTCTTTCCAATGAAATCACTCCGGGTTTCGATTGTTTCTCTGGCGATTGGAATCGCCTGTGTGGCTGCATTTGGGGGCGATGCGCCGGCGCCGGCGCCGGCGCCGGTTCTGCCGGCGCAATTTGGCGGATGGCAGATTCATGGGACGGCTACGAAGAGCGCGGACGCGGACGTGGCCGATGCGGCGAATGCGGCGGTGCTGAAAGAGTACGGGTTCCAGCGTTTTGAAAAGGCGGAATACACCCGTGAAGACGGGCGGAAGCTGGCGATCAAGGCGGCGGTGTTTGAAGATGCGAGCGGCGCTTATGGGGCATTCACTTTCTACCGGATTCCGGAAATGAACGCTGAAAAAATTGGTGAAGAGGGAGGCTCGCTCGGCAATCGCGTGCTGTTTTTACAGGGGAACGTGCTGGTGGATNNTGGTGGATGCGGCGTTCGACAAGCTGACGGCGATGTCGGCGGCGGAATTGCGCGAACTGGCGGGGACGGTGCCGCGGCCCGTGGGAAGCGCGGGCAAGCTGCCTCCGCTGCGCAATTATCTGCCGATGCATGGGTATGAGAAGAACACCGAGAAATACGTAATGGGCCCGGCGGCGCTGGACCGGATGCATGCGCCGCTGGCCAGTTCGATGGTGGATTTCAAATCGGATACGGAGGTGGTGCTCGGCAAATATGCGGCGCAGTTGGGCGATGCGACGCTGATGTTGATTGAGTATCCGACACCGCAGATTGCAGCGGAGAAGCTGCGGCAGATTGACGCGGCGCATCAGTTGACGGCGCAGCAGCCGGGAGCGGCTGCGATGGTGGATGTGGGGNNCGATTGTGGTGATTGCGGCGGGACCTTTATCGCGGCGCGAGGCCGACGCGCTAATCGGAGCGATCAGTTACGATGCCGACGTCACTTGGAATGAGAACACGTACCTGACGAAGCGCGACAATCTGGCGAACCTCTTGTTCAACGTGATCGTGCTGTGCGGGGTGGTGATCGGGCTGGCGCTGGTGGTCGG
>PLHN01000106.1 GCA_003139975.1 Acidobacteriaceae bacterium | reverse complement strand
GATTCCTGAAGAGACATCCTGCACGAACGTTAAGCCGAATGCTGCGGCAACCCGTTTGTCAGAACCGCGATGTACTTGGACCGAACTCCGCTGATACAACTGATCCGCCTCGCAGCATCGGGGGTGTGCAGGAATGAAGCGCGTTCGCGATTTTTCGTAAGGCGGCGCGATTGGCACGAAATTCGACGACACGCGGAGAAACAGCTAGGCCTGGCTTGCCCACTCGCCAAGCTATAGATAGGAACCAACATCCCGAAATGTGGCAAAATCGCTAGAAAATTCCGGGCAACTACAGCTTAGCTAGAAATTTATGACGTGCGGGTCGGAGAGGGACGCTTTTCGCCATTGGGAATTGTCCGTGCTCGGCCCATGCTCAACTTTGGTGCTTTCGGAATCGATCCGGCGAACCTAAGAGAATCGCTGTCGGAAGGCGAAGGATCCGAATCGTTGGATCATTTCCACTGAGGGCGCGGACCGACGTGCATATACCCTCCTCAAAGGGATCCGAAACTAGCTCAAAGCGCTCACCGTACATCTTTATGTGCTTGGACGTTGTGAAGCCGAGGTCTCGAATCCGTGCGCAGTTCTCGGCTGCTGACCGACCGCTCGTAGCGGTTTTGATGGCACATGGCAACTCCGGCAGGATAGCCTTCTTGGGAGAATCAACCTTAGAGAGAATCAAGTAATCTCCTGAAATATCACACTTAAGAGGAACGAACTTCAGATGGGCTGACTTAGCTCAGAGAACCTGAAAGAGACAGTAGGAACTGCTCGTCTCTATTATCAATGATCGCACAGACACGGAATAATAGCCAATGTGAAGCGGCGGGGGCAGTTGAACCCGCGAGCAAACGCCGAGCGCGTGGTTGTCAAGAAAGGCGGAGCATTGGCGCAGCTCAGGGCCGGCATCCGGGCCGTCAAGTAGTAGTGGGGAAGGGTGCGGCGAGATGAAGCTGCCGCAGCATGGAGTTCTTTTTCTCATGGTGATGCTGCGTGCGCTTGAGGATGTCCGCAAGAACACTGACAGCTCTTACGGCGTAGGGTCCTTTGTTGAGCATAACGCATTCGGCGCGCTCGCCCATGGCGGCGTCGGTGGAGAGATTCGTCTGGAGGTAAGAATATGCCACCAGTATTGGTGGTAAGCAATTGAGTCCACCTCTCCTGGTTTCGTGTTCACACATCGTCAACCTTTGGCCCAATCCGCGTCTCGCCGACCGTTTTGCCTGCTCTCGAAGCTATCGAGTTGGCAACTCTGCTGGATGTGGCGCGAATGTGCGGAGACCGTAGCGTAGGGCACACCCAGAAAGCTCTTCGCCACAATGCCAGTCACTTCGAGACAGTTGAACTCCTGCTTCTTGACTCTTCGTGCGATTCGCTGCAGCGCCCCCTGGATCTTGGCCGCTCCAATCGCCCCGAAGAAATGCGCCTTGACTTCGGCCGCCAGGAAAAAGAAGTTCCACCGCGCAGCCCGAATCTTGTCGTCGAGAGTAGAGCCGTTTGGCGCCGTCACCACGCTCCAATTCTCGAAATATGGAGCACGTTGCAACGCCAGATCTTCGGCCATGCGTGGCGACTCTTCGCCGATTAAAACCGTACCCACTTGGATGATTGGTGTCATGAAATTCGCTCCGAATCTGCTGCCGAATGGAAACTGAGGCCTGCTTCTAGCTGAACCCTAGATGACTCCCCGATCGCAATCTGAGCAATTTTGACCAGTTGTTTTGCTTCAACCAGCGAATACTGATTTTAAGGACAACTGCCGTTCCGCGGGAAACACCCCAAGCCTTTCAGGATATTGATGCCAGCAACAGAAACAACACGTTCGGTCCAGACACTCAAACGCCCAGGGGCATACTTCCAAGCGCCCGCAGCGGCCATTCGTCTGCAATCGAGTGCGGGCATGCCGAGCCGGATTGCCGTCGTGGGCAACTACCTTCCGCGGCAGTGCGGGATTGCTACTTTTACTACCGACTTGTGCGACGCGATCTCCGCTGAGTGTGGTGCGGCCAAGTTGTTTGCGGTCCCGGTCAACGACATGGAGTCCGGGTATGCCTACCCGGAGCGTGTGAGACTAACGCTGGCGCAGGACGATCCGTCCTCCTACGAGCAGGCCGCCGACTTTCTGAATTTCACGAACTTCGATTTGGTGTGCCTGCAACACGAGTATGGAATCTTCGGCGGCCCAGCGGGCAGTCACATACTGACTCTCCTCCGGCGGCTCAAGATGCCGGTCATCACTGCTCTGCATACGGTTCTTCGCGAACCAAATCCCGACCAACGGCGAGTGATGGAAGAGATCACCGCCCTCTCGGATCGCCTGATCGTAATGAGCACGCTGTCTTCCCAGTTTCTGCAGGAAATATTCAGAGTGCCGGGTCGCAAGATCGACATAGTGCCGCATGGCGTTCCCGATATGCCATTCCTCGACCCTAATTTCTACAAAGATCGCTTCGACGTAGAAGGGAAAGCCGTCCTGCTTACGTTCGGGCTGCTCTCGCCGAATAAGGGAATCGAGAACGTGATTCAGGCGCTGCCGCATATTTTGTCGAAGCACAAGAATGTGGTCTATATCGTCGCCGGCGCAACTCACCCACATATTCTTCGCCGGGAAGGCGATCACTATCGCGAGAGCTTGCAAGCTTTGGCCAAGGAAATCGGTGTGGAATCGAATGTGTTTTTCCACAATCGCTTCGCGAGCCCCGGTGAAATGGCCGAGTTCATTGGCGCGGCGGACATCTACATCACTCCGTACCGATACGAGGAACAGGTCGTCTCCGGGACGCTTGCTTATGCCCTCGGCGCGGGTAAGGCGATTATCTCAACTCCGTACTGGCACGCCATTGAGCTATTAGACGATCGGCGCGGCGCACTGGTTCCTTTCCAGGATCCAGAGGCAATCGCGCGCAAAACAGTCGAACTTCTGGACACCCCCGCAATACGGCACGCGATGCGGAAACGCGCCTATCTCTACTCACGGGAAATGGTTTGGAAGAAAGTCGCCCAGGGGTATATGGCGAGTTTTGGGCGGGCGCGCAGTGACCGGATGCAGGAACCACGCGTGACGTTCGCAGACGACCACGTCGAAAAGTGTTTCGACAAGCTACCAGCGCTGAACCTGGATCACCTGCAGCGGTTGACCGATGGCACAGGCATGTTCCAGCACGCGACGTTTGCTGTGCCCAACTATTCGGAGGGCTACACCACCGACGATAACGCGCGTGCGCTCGTTCTGACCGTCCTGCTTGAGCAACTTGGTGAAACCGGACCGAGGACAACTGGCGAGTTGGCTTCGCGGTATGTGGCTTTTCTGGGACATGCTCTTGATCCCGCCAGCGGGCGGTTTAGAAACTTCCTGAGTTACGCGCGCACGTGGAGTGAAGTTCAAGGATCAGAGGATTGTCATGGTCGCGCGTTGTGGGCGCTCGGTACGGTGCTAGGACGCTCGGGAAATCAGGCGCTCAAAGGCGCAGCCGGCCATCTTTTCGAAATCGCTGTTCCGGCGCTTGTTGCCTTTAGCAGTCCGCGCGCCTGGGCCTTTGCACTGTTAGGAATTGACGAGTACCTCAGTTCCTTTCCGGGCGACAGAGAGGTTCACAAAATAAGCTCGACTCTGGCCAAGCGGATGGTAGAGCTGTACAACTCGAATCAGTCACCGGGATGGGGATGGTTTGAGGACGTTCTGGCTTACTCAAATGCCAAGTTGGCCCAGGCGGTGTTGACCACCGGCCGGCGCAACGCCGATCACGAGATGATATCCATCGGCCTCGCGGCCCTGAATTGGCTAAGTGAAACGCAGCGTTGTGAAGGGCACGATCACTTTGTACCCATCGGTTCGCAAGGGTTTTATCGAAAGGGCGGCGCGCGAGCACGCTTCGATCAACAACCCATCGAAGCGGGCGGCGCGGTTTCTGCTTGTCTCGATGCTTACCGAACAACGGGAGATGATCGTTGGCGCAAGGAGGCCTGGTCGGCTTTCAACTGGTTCCTGGGAGATAACGATTTGCAAATTGCCTTATACGATCCCATCACCGGTGGTTGTCGAGACGGTCTGCACCCGGAACGCGTGAATGAAAACCAGGGAGCGGAATCGACCCTGGCGTTCCTGATGGCACAAGTCGAAATGCGCTTGCTTGGAGAAGTCGGTCATCCACGATTAGGTCCAGCACTGGTCAGAACTAGCGGCAACAGAGATGAGGTCCCCGAACATGTACTTTGAAGTTGTTTCGTTGTCTTGCGAGAGCTCCTTATGAGCGTCGCTGCGGTCACGAGCCACGAACCTTTGCTCCTTCGCCATCCTGCTAACCCGATCCTGACCGGCAAGCACTGGCCATACCCAATCAATAGTGTCTTCAACGCTGGAGCGACATTGCTGGAAGACGGCTCAACGCTGCTGCTCTGCCGTGTTGAAGATCGGCGCGGCCTGTCTCATCTTTGCGCTGCCCGCTCGCAAAATGGCGTGGATGGCTGGCAGATCGATAGCGAACCGACTTTAATGCCCAGCCCGAAGGACTATCCCGAAGAAATCTGGGGCATCGAAGACCCCCGCATCACCTTCGTTCCCGAACTGCAACAGTACGTCGTCACTTACACTTCCTATTCGCGCGGCGGCCCCGGAGTGTCATTAGCTCTGACCAAGGATTTCCGCAGCTTCGAGCGCTACGGCGTCATCA
>PLHN01000168.1 GCA_003139975.1 Acidobacteriaceae bacterium | reverse complement strand
GTGCTCAGCAAAACCGTGCGCGGCCAATATGGCGAAGGCATTGTCGATGGCGAGCGCGTGCCGGCGTACCGCTCTGAAGACGGCGTCCCGCCCGACTCTCGCACCGAAACCTTTGTCGCCATNNTACCTGCGCACCGGCAAGCGCCTTCCCGGGCGCAACACCCACGTCGTCATTCAATTCCGCCGTGCGCCGTTCATGCTCTTCCGCGACACGCCGGTCGAAAACTTGATGCCCAACCAGCTCGTCTTGCACATTCAACCCGAAGAAGGCATTTCGCTGCGCTTCGCCGCCAAGACCCCCGGGCCCGCCATGCAGCTTGGCGAAGTCAACATGGATTTCGCCTACGCCGACTATTTCGGCCAGAATCCCTCAACCGGCTACGAGCGTCTGCTGCACGATTGCATGATCGGCGACGCCACGTTGTTCCAGCGCGCCGACATGGTCGAAGCCGGCTGGAGCATCGTCAATCCCGTCCTCGACGTCTGGAAGGCCCTGCCGCCGCGCAATTTCCCCAACTACCCCTCCGGCACCTGGGGTCCCAAGGAGTCCGAAGATTTGATGGAGCGCGACGGGCGGCACTGGAGAAACTTCGAGAAGTGATCTATTGAGCTTGTCATTCCGACCCTGAGCGAAAGCCGAAGGGGAGGAATCTAGTTCGGAACGAAACTTACCCACGGCGGCCCAAACGCTGGATTACTAAATTGCCCATGCCCACTACCCGCACCATTAAGGTCCTCCCCACGCCCGCCGATCTGTTCCGCGCCGCCGCCGAAGAATTCCAGCGCGTCGGCCGCGAAGCGATCGCCGCCCGCAACCGCTTCACCGTTGCGCTCTCTGGAGGCTCCACTCCCAGAAGCCTCTACTCCCTGCTCGCGGCCAACTACGCCGGCTTTGACTGGAGCCGCACGTTCCTCTTTTTCGGCGACGAGCGCCACGTCCCACCCGGCGACGCCGAAAGCAACTACCGCATGGTAAACGAGTCGCTGCTCAGCAAGATCAGCATCCCCGCGGCAAATGTTTTTCGAGTGAAGGCCGAGAACCCCGACGCCGCAGCCGCGGCAGCCGATTATGAGGCGCAAATGCAGAAGTTCTTCGCGCTCTCTCCCGGCCAGTTCCCGCGCTTCGATCTCATCCTCTTAGGCCTGGGCCCCGACGGCCACACCGCTTCCCTGTTCCCGGGGTCGGAAGGTCTGAAAGAACAATCGAACCTGGTGATCGCCAACTGGGTGGAAAAGTTCAAAACGCACCGCGTCAGCTTCACGTTTCCTGTTCTGAACAATGGCCGAGAGGTGATGTTTATGGCCAGCGGCCCTGACAAGGCCGACATGGTGCAGCAGGTACTCGAAGGAAAGAACACTCCACCGTATCCATCTCAACAGGTGCAACCGGTCAACGGTGACCTTGTATGGATGATAGATGATGCGGCATCGAAGAAACTCGAAAAGACGCTGCCCCACTCGTCTTAATTCGTGAGGCAATCGCAAGACGATCACTGCACGGTGCAAATATCAGGTTCGCTGCTTGACGCGGTCCAGCAGCGCGTAGACGGCAATTCCCAGCACCGCGTTCGCAACTCCCGAACCGATTTCGTGCGGCCAACTCCATTCCATGCGCAAACCAACCAGGCCGCGCGCGATGATGAAGAAGACGATCTCGTGCACAACATAGAAGAGGATGGTAAGCAGAAAGCGCGCGCCCGGATTTTCTACGTCAACCTTGATACCGAGCGACGAGGCGCCAAACCCGACCACAGTCTTCGAAATCCCATAGAGCCCGATCGGCTGGTGCGTAAGCGCATCCTGCAGAATGCCGATCAATCCGCCGGTAAACAGCCCAGCCAGCGGATTCCGACGCGCGGTGGCAAAGCCAATGACGACCAGCAGAGGAAGATCGAAGATCTTCAAGATAGGAAATCTCAGGGGCAACCACGCCTGCAGGAAGATGGCTGCAAGCGGAATCAGGATGGTTGCGGGAAGGCTGAAGCGGTAGACCTCAACCTGTTCCCCGGATGTGTATGTGATAGCCACGTTATTGTGGAGTGTCCTGGGACGCAGGCTGCGGTTTGGGCGTAACCGTTGATTGGACGGGCTTCGTAGCTGGCTTCGTCACAGCAGTCGCGGGTCGAGTCGTAGCAGCAGCCGCGGTCGAGCCAATCCCGGACGCGGCCGAAGACGGTGCGGACGCGGAGGCTTTCTTCACCACAGCCGTAGCAGCGCTGGGAACTGTGCCGCTCGCAACTCCGCCGCCTGGAACAGCGGCTTGCGGCGTTCCGGTTATTGGCACACCGGGACTCGCCGCGCCGCCGCTTGCCGCACCAACATTCGGCACAGCAGCATTTGGCGTCACAGCACCCGCTCCTCCAGCGGTAGTTTTGTCCGCCCCTGGAGTGGAAGCATCCTGTTTGGGCGGAACTGTCGGCAACCGCTCCGCCAGAATGTCAACTGCGCGCATGGGTCCAGCCTGTTCGGGCTCGGCCTGCCGCTCGTCGATCTTGGTTACAACCAGCACTTCCTCCAGCCGGTTCAGGTTCGCGGCCGGCCGAACGCGGATATTCAGAAACAGTTCGCTGCCAGCAGAAACCTTCGTGACTTTGCCAACTGGCAAACCCTTGGGGAAGATTCCGTCTCCTCCGCTCGTGAGCACCGTTTCCCCCACGGGCACGGTTTCATCGCTCATGACTTTTTCAAGCACCACGTCACCCGATGGCGTGCCGCGAAGGATCCCCTGCAACCGCGCCTGATCGAGAATCGCGCCCACTCCGCTGGTCTGATCGTTGATCAACAGCACTTGGGACACGGAACGCTCCAGCGGATTCGATCCAAAGACCTGCAACACCTTGCCCACGATACCGTCCTTGGTGATCACGGCCATGTCGGGCTTAATGCCCTCGCGCGCGCCTTTGTCAATGTAGATGGAACGCGACTGCTCGCTGCCGCTCCATCCAATAACCTGCGCCGCCATCGTCTGCGAGATGAATTGTTCCTTGAATTCGAGCAGAGCCTGCAGACGGTGTGCCTGCTCCGCGTCCTGGCTCACGCGTACCTGTTCCAGACGCATCTGCTGGAGCTGTTGTTTGAGATCGCGATTTTCCGCGCGCACGCCGCGCAGGTAAAGGTAGTTGTGCCAGATGCCACTGGTCGAGGTCTGCAACCAGTGCAGACCCTCTTCAAAGGGCGTAACCGCTCCCACGGCCCACACGCGGATGAGCCGCGTCGGCTCGCTGTCACTGGTGCGCTTGACCTGCACGGCCAAGCCGAGCACCTGCGCAAACAGCACCGTCACCAGCACGATCAGGTTGCGATAGCGGCCAAGGACGTCCATAACCAGGTCTCAGTTGTCAGGTCTCAGGGAACCCATCGTCGCTGGCACAAAATTTCCGGGACGATTTACTTCAATTGAGATTGTCATTCCGAGCGGAGCGAGGAATCTGCTCTTGCTCGCTCGCGGCCCGTCGCCCGCAACTCGAAGTTCTATTCGATCGAAATCTTGCGCAGCAGCTTGAAGTCCGAGAGCATCTTGCCCGTGCCCAGCACCACGCTGCA
>PLHN01000454.1 GCA_003139975.1 Acidobacteriaceae bacterium | reverse complement strand
CCATTTCGCCAGATCTTCTGCGGGCATCGCCAACTCGCCGGCGGCAAACAACCATCCCTTGCCTTCCTTAGGAGCAACGCGCGGCGCCCCAATCGCATAGCGCAGGTATCCGGTGGCATCGGTGTCGGTGAGCCGTTCCTGGTCAATGTTGATCACGCTCTTCATTCCGAGCGGAGCGAAAATATGCTCGCTCAGAAACTGCAATAGCGGCTCGCCGCTTGCCTTCTCCACAATGAGGCCCGCAATCACGAAGTTCGTATTGCTGTATTGCCACTCGGTGCCAGGATCGAAATCGAGCGGCTTGCGCGCCCAGAAATCGAGAATCTTGTCGGCCGTAACCGGCTGCAGCATGAATGGAGGTACATAATCCTGCGGCCAAAAGTCCTGATATCCGGATGTATGCGAGAGCAATTCGCGAATGGTGACCTCGTTGCCGCGAGTCAGATTGGGCACGAATCGCGACACGGGGTCATCCAGCGAAAGCTTTCCCTGTTCCGCCAGAAGCAGAATCGCTGCAGCCGTGAACTGTTTGCTGATGGAGCCAATGCTGTAGCGCATGCTGGGCAGCGCCGGCTGGCGCGGCTCGATGCGGCCATCTCCATAAGCCTGCAGGTACGCGATTGCCCCTCCTTGCACGATGGCGATCGATGCGCTCGGCACGCCGGTCTCGGCGAGCGTCTGCCGCGCCATCTCATCTATCTTTTTCTCCGATTCCGTTGAGAGCGTGCTCGACTCAGCTGCAGCGAATGAGGAACAAAACAGAAGTCCGACCGCAAGAAGCTTCCCACTGCCCGCGAGATTCATCTAAGTGTCCTCAGAGACCGAAGTATACGGCTTCGCCATTACAATAACGCCATGTCGCTCGACGAGTACAAACGAAAACGACGCTTCGAGGCAACACCGGAACCGCCGCCCAAGGTCGAGAAACAGTCGAGGCACCGCTTTGTCGTGCAGCGCCATCGCGCCACTCGCCTGCATTACGACTTTCGCCTGGAAATGGAGGGCGTGCTGAAGTCGTGGGCAGTGCCGAAAGGGCCATCGCTCGATCCCGCTGACAAGCGGCTGGCCATGCAGGTCGAGGATCATCCCGTTTCCTATTTCGATTTCGAAGGCACGATTCCCGAAGGCAATTACGGTGCTGGCTCCGTCATGGTTTGGGACGTTGGAACCTGGGAACCGCTTTCGCCGGTTCCGGTGAATGGAGAATACGTTCCCGGAACCGACAAGGAAGCTGCGGCGATGTTGGCCAAAGGCGATCTCAAATTCCGTTTGAAAGGGAAGCGGCTGGTGGGCGATTTCGCCCTGGTCCACATCAAGGCTCGCCGCGCGGGCAGCAAAGGGAACGAATGGCTTTTGATCAAGAAGAAAGACGATCACGTGGTTTCCGGATTCGACATTGATCAATTCGATACTTCCGTTCTCAGCGGGCGCACGATGGCGCAGATTGCTGGAGATGAAGACTCTGCGCAATGGACCAGCAGTCGTCCCGCTTCACGAGGGCGAGTGAAAGCCGCATGGTTGGCTGATGCTATCGCTCGTGCGGACCGAAAGAAAGCTGCGGGTAAAAAAAAAGCGTTGACCACGGAGGGCGCTGAGGACGCGGAGAAAAATAAGGACAAAGAACAAAACCCGGTCGAGCGATCAGCAAATACGGTTGCGAAAAAAAAGGGTTCAAAGCCAAAGACAAGCTCGAAGCCGGCAGTATCAACCCCAACATCCTCCGCGATCTCAGCGTCCTCAGCTATTCAGGATTTCGCGGGCGCCGCGCGCAAGCCCATGCCTACCGCAATCCATCCCATGCTGGCGACTTCCATTGACAAGCCCTTCGACAACCCGGATTGGCTGTTCGAAATCAAGTGGGATGGCTATCGCGCCATCGCCTTCATCGACGAGGGCCGCGTGCGGCTTGTATCGCGGAATCAAAACGACCTTAGCGCACAGTTTCCGGAACTTGCTACGCTTCCGAAATTCGTCAAAGCCCGCCGCGCCATCCTGGATGGCGAAATTGTTGCGCTCGATGAAGAGGGCCGTCCTTCGTTCAGCTTGATGCAACAGCGAACCGGGTTTCGTCCGGGCAAACCGCGCTTTGCCCGACGTGAGGGCGTTCCTGTGATGTATTACGCTTTCGATCTGCTTTACCTCGACGGTGTCGACCTGCGCCGCACGCCGCTGGAGCGCCGCAAGCAGTTGCTGCAAGAGCAGCTCACCGCCAGCGAAATCGTCCGCTTCTCCGATCACTATCCCGAGCAAGGAGTCAAGCTCTTTGCGGCGGCTGGCCAAAAGGGACTCGAAGGAATCGTTGCCAAAAAACGCGACAGCTTTTATGAGGAAACCCGTTCGCGCGACTGGCTGAAAATCAAAATTACAAAGCGGCAGGAATGCGTGGTCGGAGGCTACACCGACCCCGAAGGCAGCCGCGATTATTTTGGTTCTCTGGTGCTCGGCCTCTACGACGACCGCGGCCGGCTCATCCACGTGGGGCAGGTTGGATCGGGTTTTGACCAGCGGGGACTCAAGGATGTTTTTGCCGAGTTGGAGCCGCTCGCTAGCGAAAAAAATCCTTTCTTCGGCGAAATCGGCGGCCTGAGGAAAGTTCATTTTGTTCGCCCCAAGCTGGTTGCCGAAATCAAGTTCTCCGAGTGGACCCATGAAACGGCGGAAGGCGGCCCCAAGCTGCGCGCGCCCGTGTTTCTTGGGGTGCGGGCAGACAAGGATCCGAAAGAGTGCACGTTGGAAGAGGCCAACCCCAGCGGCTGAAGCCGTCACTGAAAATAAGACGTACATTGCAGCGGTGAACAGCTGCCCCATCCAAAATCGGATGGCACACGTCGCCACTTGACAGTGACCCATATTTCTGCAAATATCGAAATATGACGGCGCTGTCGAAGAAATCCGCGGAGCAGGTCGCTAAGTTCGCTGACATGTTTTCAGCCATGGGGACTGAGGCCCGGCTTCGGATTATGCAGCTGTTGCTTTCGGCGCATCCGGAGGGGTTAGTCGTCACCGAAATTCAAGAGGAGCTGGACATCCCCAATTCCACCCTTTCTCATCACCTGGACAAGCTCAAGAGTGAAGGGCTGGTTCAGGTGCGCCGGGAGAGTACGTTCTTGCGGTATACGGCTGACACCGATGCGCTTGCGCAATTGCTGCAGTTTCTCTACGCGGAATGCTGCACGCGCAACAAGGCGCTCAAACCGGAACAAGTCACATGTTGCAGGTAAAGGAGATTCTATGAGTGCCACGGATATCAAGACGATCGTCAAGGAAAAATACGGAGAAGCGGCTCTACGGGTGACAAGCGGCGGCAGTTGCTGCTGTGGAGCGACAGCGAGCAATGGGTGCGCCGACCCGATCACTTCCAACCTGTACGACGCCACGCAGATCGGCCAGCTTCCAGAAGAAGCTGTGCTCGCTTCGCTGGGCTGCGGGAACCCGACAGCCTTGGCAAACCTGAATGCCGGCGAGGTGGTGCTGGATCTTGGCTCTGGCGGCGGCATTGACGTGCTGCTTTCAGCGCGGCGCGTTGGCCCTACGGGAAAGGCTTATGGCCTGGATATGACGGACGAGATGCTGGCCTTGGCGAACGAGAACAAGCGCAAGGCCGGCGTCGAGAACGTCGAATTCCTGAAGGGCGAGATCGAGAACATTCCGCTGCCCGACAACTCAGTCGATGTGATTATTTCCAACTGCGTGATCAATCTCTCCGCCGACAAGGATCGAGTGCTCAGAGAAGCTTTTCGCGTGCTGAAGCCGGGCGGGCGACTGGCAGTGTCGGATGTGGTGACGCGGGGAGATATCATGCCGGAAATCCGCAAGAGTGTGCTCTTGTGGGTGGGGTGCGTGGCCGGGGCGCTGGACGAGAATGATTATCGCAACAAGCTGTCTTCGGCTGGATTCGAGCACATTGAGATGGAGCCGACGCGAATCTATCGCGCGGAAGATGCCCGCGAGTTTCTATCAGGACAGGGGATCGACGTGGATGCGCTGGCTCCGCAGGTGGATGGCAAGTTCATGAGCGCCTTCGTTCGGGCTGTCAAGCCAGCGGGCGCTGGAGCGAAGGCAGTTGCGGACCTGGCCTGCTGCAACTAAGAGAGAGAGTATGAAAGGACATTACAACGTTCTCTTCCTGTGCACAGGCAATTCAGCGCGCTCGATCATGGCCGAGGGGATTTTGAACTTCAAGGGAAGGCCGGACTTTACGGCCTACAGCGCCGGGAGCCATTCCACAGGCACAGTCAGGCCAGAAGCCTTGCGGCAGCTGGAGACGGCGCACATTCCGACTACAGGGCTGCGCAGCAAAGNNATCTGGCCCGGACAGCCGATGACTGCGCATTGGGGCATTCCCGATCCGGCGGCGGTTCGCGGCAGTGAGACGGACATCGAGCGCGCTTTCCGGGAGGCGTTTTTCCTGTTGGATCGGAGAATCAGTCTGTTTCTGTGCCTGCCCTTTAAAGCTCTCGACGGTCTGGCACTCAAGAAAGAACTCGACAACATCGGGCAGTCGGGATTGCCAGTCACGCAGGACAAGTGAGTGCCACGGGAGTCTGCTGGATCGATTTCCGTAGCAACCAAGGATTCGGAATGAAGACAAGTAGCCGCCTCAGTTTTCTCGACCGTTATCTGACAGCCTGGATCTTTCTGGCGATGGCGCTAGGCGTCGGCCTCGGTTCGCTGGTTCCCGGAGTCGTGCCGTTTCTGAATCGTTTCAGCATCGGCACAACCTCGATTCCGATTGCGGCCGGGCTGATCGTCATGATGTACCCGCCTTTCACTAAGGTGCGATACGAAGAACTGCCCGAAGTGTTTCGCAACAAAAAGGTGCTCGGACTGTCACTCGTACAGAACTGGGTAGTGGGGCCGATCCTGATGTTCGTGTTGGCGGTCGTATTTCTGCGCGGTTACCCGGAGTACATGGCGGGTCTGATTATGATCGGCCTTGCGCGGTGTATCGCAATGGTCATCGTATGGAATGAACTGGCTAAAGGTGACACGGAGTACGCGGCGGGCTTGGTGGCCTTCAATTCGCTTTTCCAGGTCTTCTTTTATTCCCTCTATGCGTGGATATTCATCACGGTTCTTCCGGCGAAGCTCGGGCTGCGGGGCGCCGTCGTCAATGTTTCCATTGCCGATATTGCGAAGAGCGTTTTCGTTTACCTCGGCATTCCTTGCCTCGCCGGGTTCGCGACTCGCGCAGCGCTGGTTCGCGCGCGAGGACGGGAATGGTACGAGCACAATTTCATCCCCCGCGTGAGTCCACTGACCCTGATTGCGCTGCTGTTCACAATTGTGGTGATGTTTTCGCTGAAAGGTGAGTACATCGTTCGCTTGCCCCTCGACGTCCTGCGCATCGCCGTTCCCTTGCTGATCTACTTCCTGCTCATGTTCCTGGTGTCGTTCTACAT
>PLHN01000233.1 GCA_003139975.1 Acidobacteriaceae bacterium | reverse complement strand
ACGCACTTCAGCTACGAGATGGTGGCGCTGACGCCGCGCTGCGCTGTCGAGCTGGGCTACGACGTTTCAGAAGAAGACCTGGCCCGGCCGTACATCGAGGTCAGTGGGCGCAAGGGTTTCGGTGTCAAGGCAGATGACCTGATCGACAAACTCATCGCCGCAACTCGTGCCGAGGTCGATGCGCGTCAGACCGGCCGCGACGAGGGCGAGCGGCAGCGTATCGCGGAACAAATTGCCATCGGAGCGTTGCGCTACTTCATGCTCAAGTTCACCAAGCCGTCGGTAATTGCCTTCGATTTTAAAGACGCTCTCAGCTTTGAGGGCGAAACCGGACCTTACGCGCAGTATGCGGTCGTGCGGGCCACCAACATTTTCCGCAAAGGCGGACTGGACGCGGACACATTCCTAACCAGCGAGAAAGGTCGCATCGGGGCCGAGGCATGCAAGCAATACTTCGCCGGGGAATCCGGCAACACGATCTGGGAACTGTGGCTGGCTGCCGCCAAGACTTCCTATGTTGTGGGCCAGTGCATCGCGACTACCGAGCCGGCTTATCTGGCCAAACATACATTCCAACTGGCCCAGCTTTTTAATACGTTCTATCACCAGCATCCCATCCTTGCCGAGGCGGACCAGGGCCGCAAGACGTTCCTCCTAGTGACGGCTGCGGTGGCACGCCGCGAGCTGATGCGAACGCTGCAAGTGATGGGGATTACTGTGCCGTCGGTGATGTGAACGGGCTGCGGGTTGGCTTTCGGAGGGACCCAAGACGTAGCCAAGGATTGCAGATAAATGGCACCGCCGGAAAGCTAGCCGTATAAAATTTCTACGGTCCATATCGGGAATGCTTGCACGGACTCACCAAGCTGTTGCTCGCAGCGTTTCTAACCGGTTGATTCGAGGATTGTTATCTTGATGCCTGTGGAAATCAAAGTGGCATCCCTCGTGCTTTAATAGAGGTGAGCACTGTTTGGAGCGTCTTGAGATCGCATCGAGATAACAGTGGACTGGAAAACAACAAGACGGTAGGCAAGAGATCGGGCAATCATTATGGGGGAAGGAGCCCTCACTCAAATGAAACGAATTTGTTTGACCCTAATGCTGGCGGCGATAGCGGCGGCATCGATTGGCTGTTCAACCAAGAATTATGTGCGTCAGCAGACAACGCCGCTGATTAACAAGACCAATGAACTGGACGACCTGACAGCGAAGAACTCGAAAGACATTAAGGACGTGGATCAGCGGGCGCAGTCCGGCATTCAGGCCGTGCAGGCAAGCGCCGAAGCGGCCGACCAGAAGGCTTTGGCTGCCGGCACGAGCGCGGACAAAGCGCAGATGGCCGCCAATACCGCGGCGCAGCGCGTGGATACCCTGACCAACACGGTCGTCAACCTCGACAACTATAAGTCGGTGGCGGAGACGTCCGTGCATTTTGGATTTAACAAGGACAATCTGACCAAGGACGCCAAGGAAGCGATTGACCAGCTTGCAACCAGCGTTGCCACCACCAAGGGCTACATCATTACGGTGGAAGGTGCGACGGATGCGGTGGGCGGCGCCGACTACAACTACGATCTTAGCCAGCGCCGCGCCGATGCGGTGATCCAGTATCTGGCTGCGCAGAAGAACATTCCGGCTTACAAGATCTATCTGATCGGGCTGGGCAAGGATAAGCCGGTGGAGACGAACAAGACGTCTGCCGGGCGCGCCAAGAACCGCCGCGTCGATATTCACCTGATGACGAACACGGGCGCAGCGGAGCAGTCGCAGCCGGCGCAGACATCCACCGCGAATCCGCCATCACTATAAGTTTTCCCTCCTCCCCGGAGGATTTCGCCAAACGGGCCGCCTGAAATGGGCGGCCTGATTTTTTTGGAGCGTGCGGCGTGCCGGGGACGTCGTCGAACGGGATCCGTCTATTGGCCTTCGTCGCGCCGATGCGGCGCCGCGGCGCCGCATCCAACCTCATTCGAGCTAGAATATTCGCAGGATGAACCGAACTATTTTTCTCGCTGGGATGCTGTTGTTGGCCGGAAGCTGCTGTCTGGCGCAGCAGCCATCTTCCGATCCCGCCACATCGAATAAGGATTCGTCTGGAGTAGGTTCGTCGAGCCCGGGTTTGTCCACCCAAGGTCGATCGGGCCAAAATTCATCGAGCCAGGATTCCCCGAGTCAGGTGTCTTCGAAGCAGGAGGACGCAGATCGCGAGGCGGAAGAGAGTTCGAGCCGCGAGGTGCGAACCGACCTCACTCCGCCCAAGGACGACGCCAAGAACCATCCCTACAGCAAGTCGGCGGTCGCGGATCTGGAGCCCACTCCGCCTGCCGACAACACCGGTGTGGAGGAGTTTCATCCCTGGAACCCGCTGAAGGCCTCGAGGGACGTTGAGGTGGGCGACTACTACTTCAAGCGAAAGAACTACAGAGCGGCGCTGGAGCGCTATAAGGAAGCTCTTTACTACAAAGATAACGACGCGATTGCGACCTACCGTCTGGCCGTGTGCCAGGAGAAGGTGGGCAATAAGGCCGAGGCTCGGAAAGACTTCGAGCAATACTTGAAGATTCTGCCGGAAGGGCCAATGGCCAAGGATGCGCGGGCGGCGCTGGAAAAGCTGTCGGAAAAGAAGAGCCCGTAGCGCCGGCGCTACAACTTGCTTGTCCGCTAACTCTTAAACTACCCCTTCCTACTTTTCCACTTTCGAAAAATCTCCGGTCGATGCGTTGACGGCTACGCGCAGTTTGGCGGTGTCGCGATCGGTGCCGTAGATCACGTGCCAGAACAGTTCGTTAGTAGGGTGGTTCCAATCGAGGACGTAAAGCACGGGCGTATCGGGACTGTTCTCGAGCAGCTTGGCTCCGCCATGTTGTTGGGCGACGGTAAACGCCTTGTCGGTATCCACCTTCAGGAACTGGACATTGAAAACCTGGGTTGAGGAGTTGGTCGGGCTGTAGGTGTCGTCGGCGCTGTGGGCGATATCGCCGTTCGACCATGTGTAGGACTTGATCGCGTGCTGCGCGGCGGAGGCGAAGCTTGCACGCCATTCTCCGGCTTTGCCGTCACCGGTTTTGGATGCGACCGATTCGATGCGGAAAGGCTGCGCGTCCTGCGCCCAGCCACGGGCTGCGATGTAGCACTTGAAAAAGGCGCTGCTTCCGGTGATCAGCTCGGGGGCTTTGGGTTGCGTGGCTTGGGGCGTTGCCGGCTTGCCCGGTTCCGACGAGCATCCGGACATGGCGGCCACCAAGAGAATTGGCAGCAATAGTTTTTTCATTGGGCGGTCCTGATCACGCAAGATTCGAAATTCGAAAATGATCCGATCATTGTACTGTATTGAGCACAGCTGAACCGGGAGTGCATCCTATAGAATTGCCGGAATCCTGTTCTGCCGTCTTTGCGCGCACCCATGAAACCCTATCTAGAGAAACTGGCAGAAGAGCTTGAAGCGGCAATGGAGGGGGCGACCCGCGACGCCATGCAAAAGGCTCCGGCGGGAAAGTGGAACTCAGCCCAGATTGTCGAGCATCTTTATCTGACCTACATGAACACCAACAGAGCCATCGCCAAATGTCTGGATGGCGGAGTCCCGCTGGCGACGCGTGCGACTTTCAACCACCGCGTGAAGAGTTTCGCAGTGACGAGGCTTGGGTATTTGCCGGAAGGAGCTAAAGCTCCGCAACGCGCGGTCCCGCGCGGGATGGCGCTTGAAGAAGTTCGCGAAAAACTCTCGGGAGAGATTCAGAGAATGGTTTCGGGTCTGGATGCTTGCGAACGGCGTTTTGGCGCGAGCACCAGGATTATGGACCATCCCGTCCTGGGGCCGCTCACCGCCGACGAGTGGCGAAAGTTCCACTGGCTGCATGGGCGCTTGCACGCCCGGCAGATTCGGCAACGAATCAAACTCTAACGAACGGGGTTGTGAGGCTGGGGTACGGGGATTTCCCCACTCAAGCCAAGGAAGCTTGAGTGGGCCACCGCAGCCCAGTTCTACTTCTTGTCCGGATCGTCGTCTTTGCCGGTGTCTTTGTCTTTGTCGGACGTGTCTTCTTTTTTCTGGTCGATCCCGGCTTTGTGCGCGTCTTCCTGGAGTTGCGTGAGCTGCTCCTTGGCGGATTCGATCGCCTTCTGCTTGCTGTCCATATCGGACTTGTATTGGGCGTCCTGCTTGTCCCAATCGCCGGCATCGCGCAGGCGATTGCCCGCGTCACTGTAAAAGACAGCGGCGCGCATGCGATACTCGCGCTGCTCGAGATCGAGGTCGTGGCTGAGCGAGTCGAGTTTTGCCTTCTCGGCGTCGATTTTCTTCTGCAGGTCGTCGTTGGCCTTCTGCTTGTCAGCCGCTTTCGGATCGGCGGACGCGGCGGGTGCGCCGGAGGCAGCATCAACCTTGGCCGGGCTTGCCGTGCTGGATGGCGACGGGGCCGGGCCGACTACGCTCAGCGCTCCGTTCGTCGGAAGATTGTCGTTGTCGTAGTGCTGGCTGGCAGTATTTGTGTCGGGCTTGTTCTTGCGAATGCTGCGCGCGTAGTCGCCAAGAGATGTGTTCTGAGACTGAGCCGCAGCGCCAGAAGCGAGCATGAGCAGAGTGGCCGCCGCTATCCATTTCATCGTCATCGTTTGCTTCATAGAATCATCCTTCCGCGGGGCTGATTGCGTGCCCCGCCAACGCTGAATTCAGGAACCGGTGGCCGCAGCCTCGCGCGCCTCCAGAAAACTGCCAATGGTACGGTCCAATTTCGCCACTTCGCCTGCGATGTTATCTGCCAGATGGCGGGTTGTTTCCGCGCCCTGGCTGTGAGCCAACTGTTGCGCGTATCCGGCGATGGTCGCAAGTGAGGTGCGTAATTCCTCCGCCATCTCTTGGGAAATCTCCCGATGGACGCGCTGATCGTGGCGGATGCGCTCGATATCGGTTTTGTCGCTGAGGACCAAAGTTGTGCCCATGAGGCTGGCATCGTCGGCCATGACCGGAGAGGCCGTTACCTCAAGCACGCGGTTTTCACCCGCGCGCGAAACATAGTTGAGGAGCAATCCACGCACGGCGCTTTTCCCCGAAAGCGCGGGAGCGAGCGCTTGCTTGACATCGGTGTGCGTGGCCACGCCGTCGGTCGAGCGCACAATGGCGGTTCGGAAAAGGTCGCTGACATCGAGACCGGCGGGCGATGCGAATCCCAGCAGCAAGCGGGCAGCGGAATTTGCCTGACGGACTAAACCAGCGGTGTTCAGGAACAACACTCCACTCGGCAGATTGGCCAGCACAGTCGAACTGAGCGAGTCGGAAGCTTTCGCCTTGCGGCGGTCGGAAAGTTGCTGCGCCGCGAGTTCATGCTTTTGCTGTTTCAACTGTTGAATCACGGCGTGGTAGGCGTGGACCGGCAGTCCCTCCGTCGCCAGGGGCATGTGATTTAAGGACTCAGGTTCGGCAGCGAGCGTTGTCCGCAGGCGCCGGATGAGGA
>PLHN01000427.1 GCA_003139975.1 Acidobacteriaceae bacterium | reverse complement strand
GTGCGTGTCTTCCTGAGCTCGACGGCCTTGATGCTCGAAGAGCCCACATCCAGACCCACGATCGTCTTCGCTGCCATTCCAAACATGTGTCCGCCTTTTGTTTCCGCCGGCGCTTTGCCGGCAGGTCTGTTACTGCTGCCCGGCAGCCTTCATTGCTGCCTTAACTTTCTTCTTCGCCTGCGGCTCGGTTTCCATCGACTTCTCTTCCATCCACTGGTCGAGTTTCGACTTCTTGAACCGCCAGCGATTCCCCAGCTTGAAGGCCGGAATTTTCTGTTCGTTCACGTACTTGTACAAAGTGTCCGGACTCACTCCCAGGTACTGTGAAGCTTGACGAATGTTCATCACTTCTCGCGAATCGCCCATGCCATTTTCCTTGTCCACTAGACTTGCGCTCCCAGTACGCCTTTCTTCCGTCAGCGCTGAGGAAATAGGGAAAACCATCGCCTCGTTCCAAACGCATTCGAGTGAGTTTTGGTGTGCTGAGCATATCTCAACCGGTACCGAGGGGCTCTCAAGGGGAATGTCCCGGTTTCTTTGGGTTTTATGGGGGTTTTGTGGAATTGGGAAAGATAGGAGTTGCGGTGAATGTCTATATATAGTACGTTGCTCTAGTTTAATAACCACCTGATGTGGCTATTCGGTGAATGATCCTGCGAGTACTGCGTATCCGGTAACCAAGGTACTACAGACGGTACGGAGGTACCTGCACAGCCGCGCAAACGCATGAAAACGCGATCTCATCATTCGTGCCTCGACCGCGTTCTGCATGCCGTCGATGCGGCGAATGGTTTTAGGATCCGATCTCCATCACGTTTCGCAATGTGCGCGTTGACAGGAATTCGACGAAGGCCGTGATTCCGGACGGGCCGGCTACTCGAAGCGATACTCTCCTCAAGCCCAGTTGCTCATTCTCGAAGCGCACGCCGATAATGACTCATGTCCACAAATCGCCGCTCTCTTCCTGAGAAGTTCATCCGGACGGTTTCCCTGGCAGCCGTGGCGCTCTTCGTTTCTTTGGCACAGGCCGCCGACAGCACAAACATGAAATTGCTGACGCCTGAGGAGCTGGTAAAGATCCTCAGTGACCAGTCCGCCAAAACTCCGAGGCCCCTTCTGCTTCAGGTCGGCTCGCAAATGCTCTACGTTCAAGCCCACATTCCAGGGTCCGAGTACATTGGGCAGGGGAATTTGGCGCAAGGGCTTCAAAACCTCGACCGCCGCGTAAACAACTTACCGAAAAAGACGTTCATTGTGCTGTATTGCGGCTGTTGCCCCTGGAACCATTGCCCGAACGTGAATCCAGCCTATGACGCTCTGCAAAAGCTGGGTTTCACAAACGTCAAAGTTCTCTACCTTGCCAACAACTTCGGGGCCGACTGGGTCGACAGGGGTTATCCCGTCGCCAAAGGGGAACAATAGCCTGTGAAGAAAATCGGCATCGTCGTTGCTATTGGCATCCTGGTGATCGTTTGGTTCGCACTGCGGCGTTCCGCACCGAATCGCGCGGGGGCGTCGAAGCTGGCGCCTGATTTTTCCCTCACCGATCTTTCCGGCCATCCACTGCGTCTTTCCGACTATCGCGGCAAGGTTGTGATCGTGGACTTCTGGGCCACATGGTGCGAACCCTGCAAGCAGGAGATTCCGCATTTCATCGAACTAGGGAACAAGTATCCGCAACGCTTGCAGGTGATCGGCATCTCCATGGACGATGACGTAGAGCCGGTGCGCGCCTTCCAGCAGCAATACAAAATGAATTATCCGGTCGCTCTCGGCAGTCCGAAACTGGCCGACCAGTATGGGGGCGTTCTTGGGCTGCCCATCACCTTCGTGATCGATCGCGAGGGGCACATCGCGTCACGACATATTGGTGCGACCGATCCGGCGGTGTTCGAGGCAGAAATCCGGCGGCTGCTGTAGCGCGGCGCAAGGAAAGCTCTGTTCCGGGGCTGGATGGTGACTCATTCGCGAGTGTCGCTTGGCCTTCGAGCGCGTCACATCCCACGGTCATATTGAAGCCGCATGCTCCAAACTAACAGCCGCTAAATCATAGTGATATGTGACGCTAGTCACTTATGTTTTGAGGTCATTCCTATACATTATTTTTTCGGTCCTTCCAAGGGAGACTCCTCATGAAACTGCTGGTTCTTGGTTCGGGAATGATGGGCTCGGCTGCGGCTTACGATATGGCGAGTCAGGACAATGTGGCGTCGGTGACGCTGGCCGACAGCGACTTGAAGCGCGCGAAGGAAGTGGCGGCGCGCGTCAACCACATCACCGGGGAAAAGAAGGTGCGCGCCGTGGGCGTCGATGCCTCGAAGGAAAAGGAAGCGGCGCGGCTGATGAAGGGGCATGATGGTGTGCTCTCGGCGGTTCCCTATTTTTTGAATTTGGGTTTGGCGCGCGCGGCGATTACGGTCGGATCCAACTTTGCCGATCTTGGCGGAAACAATACGGTGGTGCGGCAGGAACTGGCGCTTGCCAAGCAGGCGGAGAAGAAGAATGTGGGGCTGGCGCCGGATTGCGGGCTGTCTCCGGGCATGGCGTCGATTCTGGGCGGCGAGCTGGTGCGCAAGTTGAATGGCCGCGCCGATGCGCTGAAGCTTTACGTGGGCGGACTGCCGGAAAATCCCAAGCCGCCGTTTCACTACCAGTTGGTGTTTTCGGTCGAAGGGCTGATCAATGAGTTCGTGGAGCCGGCGCGAGTTTTGCGGAAAGGCAAGCTCACGATCATTGAGCCGCTGACCGAGCCGGAAGAATTCCACATCGAGGGCTTCCCTCCCCTGGTTGCGTTTCAGACGTCGGGCGGAACTTCGACCATGCCGGAGACGTTCGAGGGCCGCGTGGGCGAGTGCTTCGAGAAGACGCTGCGCTATCCCGGACACTACGACATGCTCTGCGAGTTGAAAGATCTGGGCCTGTTTTCGAAAGAGAAGATCCGGGTCGATGGCGCTGAGGTTTCGCCGCGTGCCGTGCTGTCGAAAATCTTCGAAGGCAAGTTCGCGGGGAAGGGGCCCGACGTCACCATTATGCGGATCGAGGCGCATGAATCGATTAAGGCGCCGGGGGTTCGCGGATTGCTCGGCGGCAAGCTCAAGGGGCGGGTGGCGAGTTATACGATGGTGGATCACTACGACGCCAAAACCGACATGAGTTCGATGATGCGGACGACGGCATTTCCGGCGTCGATTGTGCTGCAGATGATGTGCTCGGGCGCGATTGAAAAACGTGGGGCGGTGCTGCAGGAACGCGATGTACCGGCCGAGGCCTTCCTGAAGGAAGTGGAGCGGCGCGGCATCAAGATCGCCTATCGGATGGAATAGCCCGTGCGGGAAACCGTCCGCCGCAAGCGACAGCCGGACCCCACCGTTACGCGCTGTGTAGAGCGTCATCTTCGGCTAAGAATAATATCTCTTGGACGGATTCCAGAGGAACTCCCTCCGCCCGCGGAAGGCGAACCAGCGTCATCATTTGCGTCAGCGCGAGCACGGCACGGTCCCGGGCGATATCCGGCAGTGACCTTCTAATGTCCGGGGGTAGTTCGGCGGCTTGCAAATATTCGAAATCCTCGAACTTTGAAGCTAGAAAATTTGTTCCTTTGTCCGTTAGGGAGAATCCCCAGATTGAGGCCGGCTTATCACCGCGGTTCCAAACTCCTTCACGCGTTACAACGGCAATTAGCCCCCGCAGTGGATCGCTCGGCATTAGAGAACCCACGAGCACTACTCGCGTTAGTTCAACCTGCCACTTGTGCAAGATCAGAAAAGCTTCGTCGGCGCTGATTTTCACTTTCAGATCTCGTATACCGGCTACTCATTCTAGCGAGATTTCCCCACATCGTGATTATCGAATACGTCCACGGGGGCGAGTGTCGCCCCCGTTCCTATCTTATGTTTCTTCCGCGATACCGTGAGCGATCCCGGTGTCAGCAGTCTTACGGAATCGACGGGGCGAAGGCGGAGTACTGATTCAGTGTGCCGCTACCAGCGTCGCCGCCCTCCATAAAGATCATCCCGTAGACAGCGACAGCGCCCGAAACCTGCACGCCCGACGGCAGTGCGGGCAGGGTCTTCCATTTGTTTTTGTGCGGATCGTAGACCTGCACTGTGGTCACATCGGATCCGTTGTTGCCACCGAGAACATACAAC
>PLHN01000530.1 GCA_003139975.1 Acidobacteriaceae bacterium | reverse complement strand
TACTGCTTCCCCGATTTCAGCGCCTACATGAAGGATTCGCAAAAGCTCGCCAATTTCCTGCTGGAAAAAGTGCGGGTGGTCGCCGTGCCAGGAAAGGAATTCGGCTTTGAAGGACACTTGCGGCTCAGTTACTGCGGCACGATCCGCGACATCACAGAGGGTTTGGATCGCATCAAGTGGGCTCTCGATCCGAATTCGGCGAACGAACTTTACCTCGGCGACCGCAAGCTTGTGAGGGACTGGCAATGAATATCTACCTCGACGTCCAATCTCCCGCTGTGAAAGAGGCTGGAAGGCTTGCCTCGAGCTACGGTTTGCAGAACCACGGGCTGGTGAATCTGCGGCGCATTTACTGGAATCTGCCCACCCCGGCGCTTTACGAGGAAAGCATTTTCCGGTCGGAGGGACGGCTGTCGCACATGGGGCCGCTGGTCGTCGATACCGGCAAGCACACCGCGCGCGCAGCGGCCGACAAATTTGTGGTGCGCGACCACTCCACGGAAGAACAAATCTGGTGGGGCCAGTACAACCGGCCGTTTTCCGGCGAAAGCTTCAGCGCGTTGCTCACGCGTCTGCAAGGGTACTTGCAGGGCCGCGACGTTTTTGTGCAGGACTGCTTCGCAGGCGCCGATCCTGAGCACAGCCTTCCGGTCCGTATCATCACCCAGAAAGCATGGCACAGCCTGTTTGCGCGCACCATGTTCCTCAAGATCCGAAATCACGATGCTTTGCAACACCACATCCCTGAATTCACAGTGATCGCCGCGCCGTCGTTCCAGGCGTCTCCAATGGTGGACGGTACGCGCAGCGAGACTTTCATCATCATCAACTTCCGCGAGCGCCTCGCCATTATCGGAGGCACCAGCTACGCCGGCGAGATCAAGAAGACCATCTTTACGGTCTTGAACTTTCTTCTGCCGCTGCAAGGCGTGCTTTCCATGCACTGCTCCGCAAACGTCGGCGACAAAGGCGATGTCGCGATTTTCTTCGGGCTTTCGGGAACGGGCAAAACCACGCTCTCGGCCGATCCCAAGCGGCGGCTCATCGGCGATGACGAGCACGGATGGAGCGAAAACGGCGTCTTCAATTTCGAGGACGGCTGCTATGCCAAGGTGATCCGGCTTTCCCCGGAAGCGGAGCCGCAGATTTACGCCTGCACAAGGCGGTTTGGTACTGTGCTCGAAAATGTCACCTACGATCCGGTCTCGCGCCACCTGGATTTGAACGACTATACGGTGACGGAAAACACGCGGGCCGCGTATCCGCTTTCCTACATCGACAACTGCATGCCGGAGAAGCGCGCCGGCCACCCCAAGAATGTTATTTTTCTGACCTGCGATGCTTCGGGCGTGATGCCGCCGATTTCCCGGCTGAATCCGGACCAGGCCATCTACCATTTCATCTCCGGCTACACCAGCAAGATTGCCGGCACGGAGATTGGCATGGGCGTCGAGCCCGAAATTACTTTCAGCACCTGTTTTGGCGGTCCCTTCATGGTGCACCATCCGCTGGCCTATGCGGAACTACTCAAAAAGAAAATTAAGAAGTATGGCGCCCAGGTGTGGCTGGTGAACACCGGCTGGACGGGTGGCCCGTTTGGCGTCGGCAAGCGCATCAGCATCCATCACACGCGCGCCTTGCTCAATGCAGCCCTCAGCGGCTCTCTTCTTAAGGCGGAGTACAAGAAGGACCCAGTGTTTGGTTTTGATGTCCCGGTCACGTGCGAAGGCGTGCCTTCCCAAATTCTCGATCCGGCGAATACCTGGCCCAGCCGTGACGAGTACTTCAGAAAGTACGATGCGCTGGCGGCGCGCTTTATCGAAAACTTCAAGCTGATGGTGGCGGAGCGTCCCGAGCACATCCTGGAAGCTGGGCCGAAACGCCTGGCAGCCAGCTCAGTTCGCTGAGTACTTGGATCGCGGAACGCGGTTGGAGTTGGCATATTCAGTGCGCGACATGTGTCGAGCGCACTGAATATTGCATCCTAAATACTTAAGGTGGCGGCTTTCGCGGTTGGCCCGCAGATTCCGAGACGCACGGGTAGTGTCTTAAACACTATTTCAGACACCACCGACGCACGCGAGTTACCTCGATGCGCCCCACCCTTGCCTTATAATGGAAAACACCGTGTTCAAATACTCAATCGTAGTCCCTCTCCATAACGAGCAGGAGAACGTCACCGACCTATACGCGCGCCTGAAGTCCGTGATGGAAGCCAGCGGCGAACCTTTTGAGATGGTGCTCGTCGACGATGGCTCGATTGACGGCACGTTTGGTTTGCTGCGTGAGATCGCCGCCGTCGATAGCCGCGTAACTGTCGTCAAACTGCGCCGCAATTTTGGCCAGACCGCCGGGCTCGCCGCCGGCTTTGACCACGCCCGCGGAGAATACATTATCGCCATGGACGGCGACCTCCAGCACGATCCCGCCGATATCCCGCTCTTTCTTGAGAAGATTGCCGAGGGTTATGACATTGTCAGCGGGTGGCGCAAGAATCGCGTGGATAATTTCTGGATGCGCCGCATCCCCTCCCGCTGCGCCAATTGGCTGATGGCCAAACTGAGCGGCGTCGACATCCACGATTTCGGCACCACTTTCAAAGCTTACCGCCGCGAGATTCTCGACCAGGTTCCCCTCTATGGTGAGCTGCACCGCTTCATTCCCGCGCTGGCCTCGTGGCATGGCGCGTCGATCATCGAAGTCCCCATCAAGAATGTGAATCGTGAGCGCGGCGTTTCGCACTACGGAATCTCCCGCACGTTCCGCGTCTTCTTCGACCTGATCACCATTCGCTTCCTGCTCAGGTATCTGTCGCGCCCGTTGCATTTCTTCGGGACCTTGGGAATGTTCAGCATTATGGCGGGCTGCTCGATCTCGGGCTGGCTGATCTTCGACAAGTTTGTGTACCACACCGATGTGATGACGCAGCACGGCCCGCTGATGGTCTTCTCGATGGTGCTGCTGCTGGCTGGGTTGAACATGCTGGCCGTCGGTCTGTTGGGAGAAATGCAGGTTCGCCATTACCACGAGCCGGCCCAGCGCGCGCCATACTCGGTCGACCGGGTTCTCCGCGCGCAGAGCGAAGAGAGTACGATCTCGGAGTAATGCGAGGTCAGAGGTGAGAGGTCAGACTGCAGAGGTTAATGACGAAAAGACTTGAGCAGAGCTAATACCTTTAGGATTCTGACCTCTGCAGTCTGACCTCTCAC
>PLHN01000163.1:236-3841 GCA_003139975.1 Acidobacteriaceae bacterium | reverse complement strand
GCTGTCGCCTCGGGCTGACGCCACCATCCTGGTGATTCGTTCGGGCCAGACAACAAAGCAAGCTCTCCGCCGTTCGCGCGACATTCTCATGCAGGTCAACGCTCACGTTGCGGGCGTGCTCCTTAACGCTGTCGACTTGACCTCTCCCGACTACTATTACTATTACGAATATCAAGGCAAATACACGCACTACTATCAGGANNAAACAAAGGCGGTTTCAGGCGGAGTCTAAAGCGAAGCGCACTCGGATTTTGGCCCGACTTGGTTTTTCGGAGGAACGATTTCGGCAGCAAGTTTACTGCCGCGGCCAAGCCGGACTGGCACTCGCACCATGGCAACTCCTCTTTCAGTACGGAAACGCCGGCAACTGGCCGCCGGATTGGCGCTGCTTGCGCTTGCGTACCTGTTCCTGATTGGCAAAGAGTTCGCCGCCAGTGTCTATGCTTCGCATTCCGATCTGGCGAAACTGGAACGCGCTGTACAGCTCTCGCCCGGCAACGCCAATTATCGCCATCGGCTGGGAACGTTCCTGGCGTTTGCCGCCGGTGATCCTCAAGCGGCCGTCGAAAGCTACCGTTCCGCGGTGGCGCTCAATCCCTACGATGCGGGTTATTGGCTGGATTTGGCAGCCTCCTACCAGGTAACGGGCGATCTCGACGGCCAGCGAGCCGCGCTCGATCGGGCGCTCGCGGCCGAACCCACTGCGCCAGATGTTGCCTGGAAAGCAGCCAATTATTTCCTCGTGGACGGTCAGATCGATCGAGCGCTCCACGAATTTCGCGTCGTCATCGAGAATGACATCTCGCTTTCCGATGCCGCCCTGCAGGCATGCTGGCGCGTGCGCCCCGATGCGGACGCCTTACTACAAGAGGTAGTGCCCGGGCGCACTGATTCCCTGTTCGCATTCCTCTCGCTGCTCATGACCAAACAGGAAACAGCGGGTACCATTCAGACCTGGGAACGACTCGCCCATCTGCATGAGAAGTTCGACAGCTGGCGTCTTTTCGAATATATCCGCTACCTCATTCAAGTTCGCCGGCCCGACGCTGCCATGACCGCGTGGGAAGAGGCCGCTCCCACCCTTGGCCTCTCCGCGTACCTGCCTACGGACGACAACTTGGTTATAAATGGTGACTTTAGCCTCGACGTTCTAAACGGCGGTTTTGACTGGACTTACGTCAACCGGACCGGGGTCCGGCCGCTCCTCGATTCGAGCGACTTCCGCGAAGGTCATCGCTCCCTTTCCCTGACCTTCGAAGGTCCGGGCATTGCCGATGCTGGCATTCAGCAACTGATTCCGGTGCACGGCGGCGCAACCTACGATTTCTCCGCTTACTACAAGACCGCGGATTTTCAAGGCGCGGGCGGACCGCAAATTGTCCTGCGCGACGCTTACTCCGTTGCTCCGCTTTTTACCAGCGCCCCCCTGACCGATGCCGACTTTTGGAAAGAAGTGCATTCGAAAATTACCGCGCCCGATTCCACCACACTGCTAAGCCTGACCATCGAGCGCTCCCCTGCCGGCAGCCCGATTCGGGGCAAGCTCTGGCTCGATGATTTTCAACTTGCACCTGACTCCAACAACAGCAAGGACCACTCTTGAGTTCCGCCCTAGCCGCCCAACCCGAACCCGCGCCGGTTGTGAAAGCCTCCAAGGTCAGGCTGACCAATTCGGTCCTGCTGGCTTCGGCCGGTTCCGCCTTATTGCTCGCACCTCTTGCCTTTGGCGCCGTCGAGCCCTGGTCCATCTTTGCGCTGGAGGCTTGTTCCGCGATCGTGCTCCTTGCCTGGGGATGGCGCCAGTGGCTCAACCGCCAGTTGGATCTTGCCCCCAATGCGCTTTATCGGCCCATGGCAGCATTTTTTGCGCTGGCGCTCGTGCAGTGGCTTACCGGAGCAACCGCCTACCGGCACGCAACCTACGCCCAGCTTTTGCTCTATGCTGCCTACGGCATGTTGGCCTTTGTCACTTCCCAGTCCTTCCGCCGTTCCTCTCAATTCGATTGGGTGCTCAGGGCGGTCACGGTCTACGGGGCATTGGTGGCTTCGTTCGCCATCCTGCAAGGCATCTCCCCCAACGGCAAGCTCTACTGGATTTGGCCTTTGCAGCAGGGCGGCACCATTTACGGACCCTACGTCAACCACAATCATTACGCCGGCCTGATGGAGATGCTCACCCCCTTTCCTCTGGTGCTGGCGGCGACCCGCTTTACCGATGGAAACCGCAAGCTTTTCGTCATGGCCATCGCCGCTCTGATGGCAGGCAGCATTTTTCTCTCCGGTTCCCGTGGAGGGATGCTGGCGCTGGTTGCGCAAATTGGGGTCCTTGCCCTGCTTGTCATGCGGTCCAAAAAGGCCGACTGGAAGCAGCCTCTGCTGCTGGGTGCTTTCCTGATTATTGTGATTGGGTTCCTGGTGTGGCTGGGCGGCAACGAACTCACGCGCCGTCTAGCCAGCATTCACACCGAAGCGCAAGCCGAACTCAGTGGGGGCACACGCCTCACCATCGATCGCGATTGCCTGCACATGCTCCTCAGGAAGCCGGTCCTCGGCTGGGGCCTCGGCACGTTCCCCTTCGTCTACCCGGGATTCCGCAGTTTCTATTCGACTCTCTTCGTCAACCAGGCGCACAACGATTATCTGCAACTGCTGGTCGAGACCGGGCTTGCTGGATTCGGAATTGCCATTTGGTTTCTCGTGCTGCTGTTCCGGCAGGCAACAACCAAATTAAAGGACTGGAACCAGACCACCACCGGCGCCCTCACTGCGGCTGCTCTGCTCGGATGTATCGGCATCCTGGTGCATAGTTTTCTTGACTTCAATCTCCAGATTCCCGCGAATGCGGCATTGTTCTATGTTCTTTGTGCCATCGTCGCAGCGCCGCAATTGCAGGAATCGCCGCGCCGCCGCGTGCTTCGCCGTCGGCAGTTGCTTGTGGAACCCGTGCAACCAGGGTTGGAGAATACCCCTGCTTGATCGCTCCGTCTTCCTGCCTGGAAGCCAGCGGCGGCAGCGTGAGTCAGTTTGCGCAACCCACGAGCTTTGGGAGGGTATCTAGTTCCTACTGTATTACTTAGGTAACAAACCCTTCTTTTCAGGCCTTCGTCCGTGATATAACGCCCCTAGCTGCTCATTCAGGCTCTGGTCTGGGCGTTCCGGGTTTTGCGGCCTTTTTGCCTGGTTTCCCAGAGAGAGCATCGGAGCGAGAGCAGAGGAGGCATCGTGGCTGAAGCCCGTACCGGGAAAAGATTTCCACTGCATCTGCCGATCAAGATCCATAAGGAGGATTCCGCTGCCGAAGCCAGCGGAATCACCGGCGACCTCAGCGCCGCCGGTGTCTACATCCGCGCCGACGCTTCGCTCGAAGTCGGCTCGCCGGTGGAATTTGAAATTGCTCTGCCGCCCGAAGTCACCGGGGGCAAAGAGGATGTGGTGATCCAGTGCCGCGGCCGCGTTGTGCGGACCGATGAACCTCACGCTGGAGCAGCGCCCGCAGAAACTCGCGGCGTAGCCTGCGTGATCGACTCTTATGAATTCGTTCGCAACGAGTAAGGGGAGCGCCATCCATGTTGAAGCTAATTCTGGCCGATAATCAGGCAATTTTC
>PLHN01000163.1:0-228 GCA_003139975.1 Acidobacteriaceae bacterium | reverse complement strand
TCGCGCCGCCGTGCTGGTGATTGCCGGAGGATTCCACTCCGACTTCAATGCCGTGCTCTCGGCCGCGAACAAGAACAAAACGCGCGTCGTGGTTCTGGCCGATACCGGCGAAAGCGCCCAGCGCTACATGGCGGCCGGCGCCCACGGCGTCGTCTATCGCAATGTCACCAGCCCCGCCCTCGTGGATTGTGTGCGCAAGGTCGCCCGCGGCGAAACCTGGGTGCAGGA
>PLHN01000291.1:5242-5730 GCA_003139975.1 Acidobacteriaceae bacterium | reverse complement strand
TCGAGCAGAAACGCGCCGATGGGGACAATGCCGGTTAACGAGTGCAGACGGCGCAACAGGAACGAATTTCCTTCGCCCGCGCGAAGGGGAGCAACGCCGGGCTTGATGCGGGGAACGGCGGAAGCGGATGACGCCACGATGGGCTCCTCTGTGAGGTCGCTGTGGAACAAGCGAACCGGACATTATCGGTTCGTGTTGGAACACAAGTCAAGGGAACGTGCGTCACAGTTGCACGTGATGGCGGACACAAGGTGATGAGTCATGGACTTAGCGACAAAGGGACGGCACGCGAAGCATAGTCGAAGATGGAATGTCCCGGAGAATCTGAGCAGTTCCCGCGGAAAAACACTCACTGGGGAATCGAGCGATACCACCCTAGGAATGCGCGGAATGCCGCGCCGCGATGACTGTAACGAGATTTTTCCTCCGCACTCAGTTCGGCAAGGGTCTTGTCGATTTCGGGAAAGTAGAACAGCGGGTCGTATCCG
>PLHN01000291.1:0-5231 GCA_003139975.1 Acidobacteriaceae bacterium | reverse complement strand
GGGCACAGACTCCAGTTCTCGCAGCAAGTGCGCGTTGTTGGCCTCATCGTCGGTGTTGCTCTCGGCTGAGTGGGGTTCATCAGCCGCGTAGCGCGCAGAGTGGACTCCCGGCCGCCCGCCCAGCGCATCAACCTCCAGCCCGGAATCGTCAGCCAATACCAGTTCGCCAGGGAGCGCCCGGCTGTATTCCTCAGCCTTCTTGCGAGCATTGGCCTCGAAGGTCATCCCATCCTCGACAACGGGGGGCAGCGAAGAAAATCCCGGAATGCCCGAGACGGTGATGCCGTCCCGGGCGGATGCCCCGGCAAAGTCGCGCAGCTTCCCGGCGTTTGAAGTAGCGATGAGAACTGGGCGGAGCTTCACAGTCTTGTCCTCAGGATTCGTCCTCGACTTTGGGATGAGCCCAAGGGCCCACGCCGAGCGCGAATGCACCGCACTGCAAGTCTATTGCCTTTCGGGGAGTCCCGGTGGGACGCTTTGCTGAGGTCCTTGCGGAATGAGCAGACTTGGGAGTCTTGCTCGCAGAACGGAGACGATGAACGAACCTACTCGCTGACGTTGGCAGGCGCTCTCTGCTGGCTCAGCTCGGCGAGGAACTCCTCCTGCTCCATTCCACCGCCCGTACGGAGCAACTCCAACAACGGATCCTCTGCGTTTCCGTCCCCGGCGTCCCCTTGGCTGAGATCAACGGCATTGGCGACAAGGGACCGAGGAGAAATTTCCAACTCCGGCTGCGCCCCGGGATGGCCGGTAAGGCACTCGATAAAGTCAGCAACACTTTTTCGCTGATCTTCTGTGCGTGCAGGAAACTCAATACCCATGCCCTGGCTGGGGTGCATGACCCGGACCAGACCCTCCGCGTGAATTTCCATGTCGGCCGCTTTCAGGCAAAGATCCACAGCCGAAGACTGGGGAAATGGAGATTCAGTTTCGACGTAACAGCCGCCCAGGCTCAAGTCCGTCAGCTTGCATTGCCTAATTGCGACCGGTTCCTCCGGCAGGCCATTGTTCGAGTGCGATTTCAGCCATTCGCCTAGCTGTTCCCGCATCTTGGAATCCATGTCAAGAAAGCGGAGACCAATCTGGCCGGTAGCTGTACTCCAGGCGACTTCTGCGTTGGCTTCGATGCGAAGGCTGTCTGGCAGTTCAAAAAAAACCTGCGCCAAAGAGGAAGAGGCCACCGGTTTGGCCGCCAGTACATCCATGCCGCCGGCGCTCACGTCGAGCAAGATGCCTTCGATGGAACTGTCCTGGTCCCCTCGGATCGAAACCGGCACCTGCACGGCAACGCGTGGGGCTTGACGCCGCTCGCGCTTTAGGATTGCCGTTGCTGCGCTCAAGGTGGCGAGGGCTCGTTCTGCACTCACAGGCTTGGTCAGGACGAAGTGAGCCCCGCTGCCCAAGATTGCCCGAATCTGCCGTGCGTCCGCCAGCAAAGCTACGGTTACAGGAAGATTCCGATTCGCGCCGGCCAGCCGCCTGCAACTCTCCAGCATGTGAGACGCAGTCTCCGGATCCTCAAAGTCTACGATGACCTGGTCGAAGGACGCTTCGCTGAGTCGCGCATCCGCGGCATCCGCCGCGCTTGAACGGACGACGGCCACGCCAAGCTGTGCCAACACTTGAATCAGTGTCTCGGCAGTCTGATCATCCTTCGACACCAGTAGAGCCTGTAGCATCATTGCAGATGCACCTCCAGTTCGTTCCGCGGCTACGGCCAGCGCGGGGTCGCGCTGCGCCCCGGCTTTGCTGTCGATGCCGACTGAGCGCCGGCCTTGGCAGCCATCGTATTGTTGTCATCCTCGACTTCCGCCAGCACGGCGGTGTCGTCCTCGGATTCGTTTTCGGCAAGCAGAGGCGCAACTTCGCGCAATTTCTCGGCTGCCTCCTGCAACATTTCAATCTGTTTTCCCAGCTGCGTGTACTGTGCCTGTTTGCGGCGCAGAACCTCATGGATGTCCTTCATTAGTACCCCCTGCGCTGAATTTAGGTTTGGAGAGGGAAGAGGTCAATCCGAAAGGCACAATAGGCGGTTACGCGCGTAACCGCTTGCGCCGCTGGTTGGTGAATTAACCAATCTGGAAACAAGGGAGCTTTTCTGGTGTGCTGTGCGCAAGATTGCGACGAGATGAACAATCAGAAACCCCGCCTTTCGGCGGGGTCATGAGCGGGTGGCGTCCCAATTGGAAAACGATCGTGCCTACGCCGACTTCCTGCGACGGAAAATCCCGGCGATGCCGACCAGACCTGTTCCTAACAGTCCAAGAGTACCGGGTTCCGGCGTAGACGCCAGCGTGGTATTGCCGCCCGTAATGTGCGCAATGCCTTTGCCCAGCTGGAACTTCGTTGTAGTGAAGTACTGTGTTGTTGTTCCAGTCGCCATGTGCCCGTTGTACAACATGCCCCTGATGTCTCCGGTCAGGGTGAAAGTGAGGTGGTGACTGCCGGGAGCCGAGGTCAAGGTCCAATCGATGGGGCCGACAAAGGCACCGGAGAAAATAGTCCCTCCCCCTTTGCCGCCGCGCACGATGTCGAACCAGGAGCCTGTCGCCGAGAAGGTGCCGTTGCTTGCAAGCGAGGTGCCTGAAAAAGCGCCGGTTCCAAAGCTGACATAACCGAGCGAACCGCTTGGTTTGGCCACCGTCCCGTTGTAGGATCTCATCTCCGAATGCGTTGAGACAATCCCCGCCATCGACACAGATATCGTGCCGAACTTGTTGGTGACATCAATTGTGTCTGCCCACGCCGCGATAGGCAGCGCCAGTGCAAGCAATGCAAGAATTACCACTCGCCTCATGTTGTGTTCCTCCCGTTATATTGACCGCTTAGCTGACTCCACCTCGTGCTCAGAGTCCTGCCATGGAGGGACATGGCACCCCACACCCTACCCAGCACTTCCGCTTCCAAACCGCCGCTTGCTATACGTGCCTTACGTTTCAGTAACTTAGGATGATATCCAGCGTTCACAGCCCAAGCTGAGATGCAATTCTGTGCACATCAGAAACATCCCCCTTCCCTAATTCACGTGTTTCTCGCCCAACCACGCTTGCGTGGGCTGCGACTCGATCAAGGCAATCGAGCCTCGACAGGAGCACCCTAGACCTCACTTTTTCAGATGTAAGGGGATTCCATCCGACGTGACACCATGTTACCAAAGGCGGCGCATTTCCGTAATTGGCTCCTTCAGGCTATGCCCTTCCTCGGTCGTGGGATTCCGCTTCGCCAGGACGCGCCGTATCGTTGGCATGAGCAGTTCTGGGGGAGGGCTGTTCGGGCGTCCCGTGATTCTTACGAATCCGGGGCGCTTCTTATATTTTAGGGGCAACCTGAATTGTCGGTCGTTCCCCGGCAATTAACAGATCACGATCGAGGCTCGAAATTGCACATTTATGTAGGGAAGAATGAATTGGAAGCCCCCGTGTTCCTCTGAGTGCCCTGTGGTGGTTGCCCTTTTCGTCGCCCGCGAAAAATCCAAAAACGCTCAGTCACGGAGGTCACCTTCAATTGGCGGTGATCACGCCTTGCGAAGTTCGGCCAGAAGTTGCGGCTCAATATTCCCACCACTGATAACGGCTACGTTGTACGCCGTGCGCGGCAACTCGGCCGAATGAAACATAAAGGCCGCGACCGCCACCGCGCCGCTAGGTTCTGCAACGGTCTTCGAATTGCCGCTCAGGGCGCGCGTGGCCTCGCGAATTTCGTTTTCCGTCACGCTGACGATCTCGTCCACATACGCGCGAATGTGCTCGAAGTTGATTGCCCCGACGCTTTGCGCGCGGAGCCCATCGGCGAGTGTTTGCGTCACCTGCTCGGCGGAAAAGGAAACAATGTGCCCCGCCTGCAAGCTGGCGCGCGCATCGCCGGCTAGTTCCGGCTCAACCCCAATGATTTTGACTGCGGGCTTCGTGAGCTTGATGGCGGCCGCAATTCCACTGATGAGTCCTCCGCCGCCGACTGGGGCAAGCACGGTCTCAACCTCGGGCAGATCTTCAAGGATTTCGAGTCCCACTGTACCCTGGCCGGCGATAATTTTCCCGTCGTTGTACGGCGGCACGATCACATACCCGTGTTCGGCAGCGAGTTTCTCGGCCCGCAGCCGGCGTTCCTCGCTGCCGGGTCCAACGGTCACAACTTCGGCGCCCAGGGCAGCGGTCGCTTCAAGCTTGTTTTTCGGAGCGTTCGCCGGCATCACAATGACCGCCTTCACGCCCAGGGCGCGCGCGGCATAAGCCACGCCCTGCCCATGATTGCCGCTGGAGTAAGAGATCACGCCCCGCCGGCGCTCTTCCTCGTTCAGAGAAGAAACTTTGTTGTAGGCGCCGCGCAACTTGAACGCGCCGATGGGCTGAAGGTTCTCGAGCTTGAGGAAGAGCTTGCGCTTGGCCGTGACGCCCGTCCACTCAAGGAGAGGCGTGCGGACGGCGACACCGCGAAGAACAGCCTGCGCTTTCTTGATCTCGTCAAGGGTAACCATTCCCGTGGCATTCCCGGCCGCTTGAAAAGTCTCAGATCTCCAATATCACCGGCATGATCAGCGGCCTCCGCTGCGTCTGCCTGGAGATATATCGCTTCAAGTCGGTGCGGATCTTCTCTTTGATGACTCCGTAGTCGGCTTTCTCTTCGGCGCTGGAAGAATCGAGAGTTTCCATGACGATCTCTCGGGCGCGCTCGATCACACCGTTTTCGCCGGGAGCGAAGCCGCGGGTGACGATTTCGGGGGAGGCCTCGACCTTTCCTGTGAGCTTGCTGATGGCGATGATTGGCATGACGAAACCGTCTTCGCTCAAGTGACGGCGATCCTTCATGACGAGATCCTCGACCACGTCGGTCCGCGAGCCGGAATCGATGCAGACGCGCCCCACGTTCACCCGTCCAGCCTTGCGCGCGCCCAGTTCGTCAATCTCAAGCACGTCTCCGCTTTCGATCAGCATCACATTGCCCACGGCGCCCCGCATCGTGCCCGCGAGTTCGGCGTGCAGTTTGAGTTGCCGGTATTCGCCGTGAATGGGAATGAAATATTTCGGCCGGACAAGGTTGATGATGAGCTTCAACTCTTCCTGGCTGGCATGCCCGCTGACGTGCACGGGCGGGTACGAGCCGTCGTCGTAGATGACGAAGGCCTCGCGGCGGAACAAGTGGTCCACCATGCGGTAGATCGCTTTTTCGTTGCCGGGAATGATCCGCGACGAAAGAACGACGGTGTCGCCCTTTTCGATTTTGGCGTGCTTGTG